>JBBQZG010000071.1:0-15861 GCA_038207945.1 Burkholderiales bacterium | reverse complement strand
CTGGCCTGGCATGCCGAGCCAGTTGCCAATTCGCAGGCGTCGCTCGACTCGCTGGACTGGCTGCTGATGGGCTACGCCGCCCACCTGTCGAGCGTCGCCCTCAACCGGGCCATGCACGAGGGGCGCTGCCTGCTGACGCTGCGCTTCAGGCATGTGGTGAACGACAGCCTGGAGGGTGCCAGCTCCGTCGACCTGTGCAGTGCTGCCAGCACGCGCGCCGTGTTGACCGGCTGCCAGGTGTTGGTGCTGGCCGCGCGGCGAGACGCACGCCAACGGGTTCGTGAAGCCTTGCGCGGCCATGAGGTGTTCATCGACTACGCACCAAACGTGGCCGCGGCAGCGGCCTACTGCGACGACGGCTCGCCGCAGGTGCTGATCTACGAGTCAGGCTTTGAAAGTGAGGCGCTGAAGCAGCTGCAGACCCGCTTGACCAAACTCTCACCCCGTGTGGTGCTGATCGAGCTCACACCCACGGGAGACGGCTGCGAGATGGGGCCCACCGGCATGCAACTGGGTGCCGAGTGCCTGGTGCAGAGCCTGGCGCCGGTGCTGACGATGGTACTGTCCGAGCAGGCCTGAGGCCGCCGGCCCGGCGGGCGCGTGGCTTGAGCGCCGTCAGCCCCCAAACACCTTGCGCAAGATGGCACTGCCGGTGCCGACCGGGTCGGCGCGGATGCTGCGCTCTTGCTGGCCGATCATCAGGTACAGCCCGTCCAGCGCCTTGGCGGTCACGTAGCGCTGCAGGTTGGCGCCATCGCCCTTGAGCAGGCCAAACTTGGCGGCCTTGCCGGCCACCGCGTTGTACTTGTCGGCCAATGACACCTGCTCGGTGGCGCGGCTGACGATGGGCAGGAATTTTTCGCCCAGTGGCACGCGGGTCCTGTCGGCGAAGTACTCGGTCACCGAGGTGTCCGAGCCCCGCACGATCTTGACCGCGTCGGTCGCCGAGATCGACTTGGCCGCCTGTACCAGCATGGTCTTGGCCTGCGGCACGGCCAGCTCGGCGGCCCGGTTCATGGCCAACACCAGTTCGTCGACCCGGTCACGCTGGCCGGTCATGCGCAGCAGCTTGGCGGCATCGTTCAGAAAGCCCGGCAGCGGGATGCGCACCTGATCGTTGCCCATGAAACCATCGGTCTGGCCCAGCAGGCTCACCGCGGCGATGGCGCCACGCTCCAAGGCGGTGCGCACCGCCTGGGTCGCGTCGGATTGACTGAACTCCAGCGCCCAGGCGTGCTCGTACCCTGTGAGCATCAGCCCGCCCAGGCCCCAAACCCCTGCCGTAAAATGGCGTCTGTCCATACAAGGTCTCCATCATGTTGATTGCGCGTCGCCACCTTGCCATTGCCGCACTGGCCGCGGCGGCCATGGCCGGGGGCTGGCTGGCGCTGGGTGGCCTGTCGTCGCCCAGCCCCGCGCCGGCGGTGCAATACACCTTGCTGGACGGCCAGACCACCAGCACCGAGCAGCTCAAGGGCCAGGTGGTCCTGGTGAACTTCTGGGCCACCAGTTGCACCACCTGTGTGGCCGAAATGCCCGAGATCGCGGCCACACACGAGAAGTACAAGAAACAAGGCTACACCACCGTGGCGGTGGCGATGAGCTACGACCCGCCGGCCTATGTCGCCAACTTTGCCGAAACCCGGCAGTTGCCGTTCGGCGTAGCCATAGACAACACCGGTGAAATCGCGCGCCAGTTTGGCGACATACGGCTCACGCCAACCACCGTGCTGATCAACAAACGTGGCGAGATCGTCAAGCGCTACGTGGGCGCACCCGATTTCGCAGCGCTGCACCAACTGGTCGAAAAGTTGCTGGCCGAGGCCTGAGCGCTGCGGCGCTGCCCAGGTGGCGGCGCGCGGCGCTGTGGCGGGCGCGCCAGACCCAAACCCGAGCCTCAGACCGCGTTGTTGACGCCCGCGCCCGCCGCTTGCTGGTCCGCGTGGTAGCTGGAGCGCACCATCGCACCCACCGCCGCGTGGCTGAACCCCATCTCGTAGGCTTTGGCCTCGAACATCTTGAACACATCCGGATGCACATAGCGCTTCACCGTCAGGTGGCTGGTGGAGGGGGCCAGATACTGGCCGATGGTCAGCATGTTGATGCCGTGGTCACGCATGTCCTGCATGGCTTGCAGAATTTCGTCATCGGTCTCGCCCAGGCCCACCATCAGGCCGCTCTTGGTCGGCACCTCCGGAAACAGTGCCTTGAATTTTTTCAGCAGGTTCAAGCTGAACTGATAGTCTGAGCCGGGGCGGGCTTCTTTGTAGAGACGGGGGATGGTTTCGAGATTGTGGTTCATCACATCCGGCGGTGCAGCCTTGAGAATTTCCAGCGCGCGGTCGTCACGGCCGCGAAAGTCAGGCACCAGCACCTCAATCTGCGTCTGCGGAGATTTTTCACGGATATTCTGGATGCAAGACACAAAATGTCCGGCACCGCCGTCACGCAAGTCATCACGGTCAACACTGGTGATCACCACGTATTTCAGCTTGAGCTGCGCAATGGTGTTGGCCAGGTTGACGGGCTCATCCAGGTCCAGCGGGTCGGGACGACCATGGCCCACATCGCAAAACGGGCAGCGCCGGGTGCATTTGTCGCCCATGATCATGAAGGTTGCCGTGCCCTTGCCAAAACATTCGCCGATGTTGGGGCAACTGGCTTCCTCGCACACCGTCACCAGTTTGTTGGCACGCAGCACGTCCTTGATTTCATAAAAGCGCGTGGTGGGTGAACCCGCCTTGACGCGAATCCACTCCGGCTTGCGCAACACCTCGCCTTGCACGACTTTGACCGGGATACGCGACAGTTTGGCGGCAGATTTTTGCTTGGCCAGCGGGTTGTAGTCCGCTTGCGACTGGGCTTCGCGCACCGTTGGGTTGATGGACACTGCGACGACTGTGTCGATGCGAGTTTGAGGGGCGTCTTGGTTCATACGGGTCCAGTGCAGTGTCAGGGGGCAAGGTAGGTGGTGAGCTTGTGACCCAGCACCTGCGCGGCTTCATCCCAGCTCACTGGGGTGCCAATTGTAAAAAGATCCACCGTCTGCAGCCCCTGGTAGCCACAGGGGTTGATACGCGAGTAGGGTTCAAGGTCCATCGCCACGTTGAGGGCCACGCCGTGGTAGGTGCAATTGCGACTGACCTTGATGCCCAGAGCAGCGATCTTGCCCAGGCCATGAAAATCAGGTTCGTTGGTGTGAGGCGCGACATTGGCGTTAGCCATATCGGCGCTCTTCTTAGGCCGTTGCGGCAACAACGCATGACTGGCCGGATCGTCCAACCGCACATAAATCCCCGGTGCGCCCGCCACCCGGTGGCCAGTCACGCCAAAATGCATCAGGGTGCGAATCACCGCTTCTTCAATGCGGTAGACATATTCCTTGACGAAATAACCCGCGCGTTTTAAATCCAGCAACGGATACGCCACCACCTGACCCGGCCCGTGATAGGTGACCTGGCCGCCCCGGTTGGTTTGCACCACAGGAATCTCGTCTGGGCTAAAAATATGTTCTTTTTTACCTGCCAGCCCTTGTGTGTAAACCGGTAGATGCTCGCAAATCCATAGCTCGTCCGGTGTATTTTCGGCACGCCCTGCCGTGAACGCCTGCATGGCTTCATAGGTAGGCACATAGTCAACCCGACCCAAAACCTGCGTATCCCAATCCATAGCTACAACACCACCTTGACCAAGGGGTGCGTAGACAAGGTGCGATAGATCTCGTCAAGCTGCTCCCGGCTGGTCGCGTTGACGGTGATGGTGATGCCTAAATACTTGCCGCCTTTGCTTTCACGCAATTCAATCGTGGACGCGTCAAAGGTGGGGTCAAACACCTTGGCAATTTGCGTCACCGCATGCGCAAAACCGTCGACCTTAACACCCATCACCTTGATAGGAAAAGGACACGGATAGACGATCAATGACTCAGCGACAGGAGGGTTGTTTGAAGTTGACATGGGCCGTGTTTGTTGGGGCAACGTCCGCTGGCGAGCGCATGGCGGAATTATCACCGCAAGGCAAATCTGATCAAAAGTGCACCAAATCACCATATAATTCTAGGCTTATTGACAGTTGATGCATGTAACCTGCGTGTAATTTGAGATGCCCATAATCAGGCCACTGCAAGAATTTGATGCTGAAGACTCTGAAGCGTTAACGTTCAAGCGGCTGACAAAAGAAGAGGCACAAGCCTTGCGAGAACTGCAGCCGCCGATTTCACCTTGGCGTGTCATCAGGTTGCAGTTTTTTGTGGGCATTGGGGTGGCTTTGCTGACTTGGCTCTTCACAATGAAGGTTTCGGCGGCATGGTCAGCCGCTTACGGCGCGCTGGCAGTCATCATTCCTGCGATCTTGTTCGCGCGGGGGTTGATGAGTCAATTCTCGTCAATTAACGCGATGACTGCAGGATTTGGTTTTTTTGTGTGGGAAGCTGTGAAGATTGGTGTCAGTGTCGCAATGCTTTTTGCGGCACCGAAATTGGTCAATGAATTGGATTGGTTAGCAATGCTGATTGGTCTGATCGTGACCATGAAGGTGTATTGGGTGGCGCTTTTAATGCGTCCAAAACTGAAACAGATTAAAAAGATTTAACAATGTCCGCAGAAGCAAACGCGCCATCAGCCAGTGACTATATTGTTCACCACCTGACCCATTGGCAAAACAAACCCCAGACCGAAATTGTCGACTTTACTGTCTTCAATATCGACTCATTGTTTTTTTCCATTTTGCTGGGCGTGGTCGGCAGTTTTTTCCTCTGGAAAGCTGCCAGTAACGTGACCTCAGGTGTGCCCGGCCGTTTTCAGGCCGCGGTGGAAATGCTTTTTGAAATGGTTGACGGCCAAGCCAAGTCAATCGTCCACAACGCCACCAGCCGCAAAATGGTGGCTCCTTTGGCGCTCACCGTGTTTGTCTGGATCTTTTTACTCAACGCCATGGACTTGCTTCCGCTGGACTTGCTTCCAAAGATTTGGGAAACCATCTACGGTGCGGCTGGTCACGATCCAAGCCATGCTTATTTGCGCGTTGTCCCAACGGCTGACCTCTCCATCACGATGGGGCTGTCGGTGTCCGTATTGTTTATCTGTTTGTTCTACAACATCAAAATCAAAGGCCTTGGCGGCTGGGCGCATGAGCTCGTGTCGGCACCGTTTGGCACCAGCAAGAACCCCGTTTTTGCGGTTATTTTGGGCATCGTCAATGTGGCAGAGCAGTTGATTTCCTTCACTGCCAAGACCGTGTCACACGGCATGCGACTGTTTGGCAACATGTACGCTGGCGAACTGGTGTTCATGCTGATCGCCTTGCTGGGTGGTTCCTGGGCTTTCTCCGCCGAGCCGGGCAGCCTGATGCTGCTGCTTTTGCATGTGGTCGCCGGATGGGCTTGGGCCGTGTTCCACATCATCATCATCTTGCTGCAAGCTTTTGTGTTCATGATGTTGACCCTGGTCTACATTGGACAGGCGCACGACGCGCATTGATTTTCGGTTTGGTTTAGTTTGTTTTTTTGTTTTTTTGTTTTTAGTTAAATTAGGAGTGAATCATGGAAGTTATTAGTTTTGCTGCTCTGGCTGCTGGTCTGATCATCGGTTTGGGCGCTTTGGGTGCTTGTATCGGTATCGGCATCATGGGTAGCAAATACCTCGAAGCCGCCGCACGTCAACCAGAGTTGATGGGTGAGTTGCAAACCAAGATGTTCGTGTTGGCTGGTCTGATTGACGCTGCTTTCATTATCGGTACTGGTATTGCTCTGTGGTTTGCCACTGCCAACCCGTTCCTGGCTCAAATCGCCCGTTTGGTCAAGTAAGCCTTTCCTGCAACATCTCGTTGAAGGAGATTTACTGTGAACATTAATGGAACTCTGGTAGCGCAGGCTATCGTCTTCGCATTGCTGGTGCTGTTCACGATGAAGTTCGTGTGGCCGCCCATTGCAGCCGCGTTGGATGAGCGTGCCAGCAAAATCGCCGATGGCCTTGCAGCTGCCGACAAAGCCAAATCTGAGCTCTCATCCGCCAACAAGCGTGTTGAGGCTGAATTGGCAAAGTCTCGCGCTGAAACTACCGCAAGCCTGGCTGATGCCGAGCGTCGGGGTCAGGTCATCGTCGAAGAAGCAAAATCTAAAGCAACCGAAGAAGGCAACAAAATTATTGCTGCCGCCAAGGTTGAAGCCGAACAGCAAACAGTCAAGGCGCGTGAGGCATTGCGTGAGCAAGTTGCCGCGCTGGCTGTCAAGGGTGCCGAGCAGATTCTCCGCAAGGAAGTCAATGCCAGTGCCCATGCTGATCTGCTTGGCCGTCTGAAGACAGAGCTGTAAGAGGACAATCATGGCTGAACTTGCCACTATTGCCCGTCCTTACGCAGATGCCTTGTTCAAGGCTTGTGCCTCCGACTTAACCGGTGCTGCTGTCTGGGTAGGTGCCTTGCAGGCAATTGCAGAAAATTCGCAGTTGCAGGACTTTGCATCTAACCCAAACGTCACCAACACACAGGTCTTTGACGTGATTGTTGGTGTCGCCAAAGTCTCTTTACCAGAAATGGCTAAAAACTTCTTGCGCACCGTGATCGACAACGGCCGTTTAAGTGCATTGCCCGAAATTGCAGCGCAGTTTCACATCCTGAAGAACGCACAAAGTGGTTCGTCGGATGCCGTGGTTTACAGCGCATTTGCCATTGACGGTGCAGTTTTGGCTGAACTGGCGGCAACGCTCGAAAAACGGTTCGCACGCAAGCTCAACGTTTCAGTTGAATTGCAGCCTGAGCTCATTGGTGGCATCAGGGTGGTCGTAGGTGACGAAGTTCTTGACACATCTGTCAGAGCCCGTCTGGAACAAATGAAAATGGCATTGACAGCTTGAGGCGCAAGCCCCAGGTTGACAGGCCCAATTAACGAAAGAAGGAAAGAGTCATGCAACTCAATCCCGCAGAGATTTCTGAACTGATCAAGAGCCGTATTGAAGGCCTGTCCGCCAGTGCCGACATTCGCAATCAAGGAACCGTGGTTTCCGTCACTGACGGTATCGTCCGGATCCATGGTCTTTCTGACGTGATGCAAGGCGAAATGCTTGAATTCCCGGCAGACGCCGATGGTCAACCCAGCTACGGCTTGGCGCTGAACCTCGAACGTGACTCCGTCGGCTCCGTGATTCTGGGCTCTTACGAGCACATCTCCGAAGGCGACACTGTCAAGTGCACCGGTCGCATTCTTGAAGTGCCCGTGGGCCCCGAGCTCAAAGGCCGCGTGGTCAACGCCCTGGGTCAGCCAATCGATGGCAAAGGCCCCATCAACGCCAAAATGACCGACGTGATTGAAAAAGTCGCGCCTGGTGTGATTGCACGTGAGTCTGTCAGCCAGCCAATGCAAACCGGCCTGAAGTCAATTGACTCCATGGTGCCCGTGGGCCGCGGTCAGCGCGAATTGATCATTGGTGACCGTCAAACCGGCAAGACTGCCGTTGCGATCGACGCCATCATCAACCAAAAGGGTCAGAACATGACCTGCGTTTACGTTGCGATCGGCCAAAAGGCTTCCAGCGTGAAAAACGTGGTGCGTTCCCTGGAGCAAGCTGGCGCAATGGAGTACACCATTGTGGTGGCTGCGACGGCGTCCGAATCTGCCGCCATGCAATACGTGAGCGCTTATTCTGGCTGCACCATGGGCGAATACTTTCGCGACCGTGGCGAAGACGCATTGATTGTGTACGACGACTTGTCAAAACAAGCTGTTGCTTACCGTCAGGTATCTTTGCTGTTGCGTCGCCCACCAGGCCGTGAAGCCTACCCTGGCGACGTGTTCTATCTTCACAGCCGTCTGCTGGAGCGTGCGGCTCGTGTCAATGCCAAATATGTCGAAGACTTCACCAAGGGTGAAGTCAAAGGCAAGACCGGTTCTTTGACGGCACTGCCCATCATTGAAACGCAAGCGGGTGACGTGTCTGCTTTCGTGCCAACCAACGTGATTTCAATCACCGACGGCCAGATCTTTTTGGAAACCAGCCTGTTCAATGCCGGCATTCGCCCTGCGATCAACGCAGGTATCTCGGTGTCTCGCGTGGGTGGTGCGGCACAAACCAAACTGATCAAGAACCTGTCGGGCGGCATCCGTACCGACTTGGCGCAGTACCGTGAGTTGGCTGCATTCGCGCAGTTCGCATCCGACCTGGACGAGTCCACACGCAAGCAACTTGACCGTGGTGCCCGAGTGACCGAATTGCTCAAACAAGCGCAGTACAGCCCGCTTCCCATCTCTTTGATGGGTGCCACGTTGTTTGCTGTCAACAAGGGTTACCTTGATGACATTGCTGTCAGCAAAGTATTGGCTTTCGAACATGGCCTGCATGGCTATCTCAAAGACAAGTACGCGGCACTGCTGGCCAAGCTGGAAGCTGATCGCGCCATGGACAAGGATGCCGAGGCCGAATTGAACACCGCCGTTGCAGCCTTCAAAAAGACGTTTGCGTAAGGTCACCTCGTCACATACAAGGAGACTGATATGGCAACTGGCAAGGAAATACGCGGCAAGATCAAAAACTTCGAAAGCACGAAGAAGATCACCAAGGCCATGGAGATGATTTCCGTCTCCAAAATGCGTAAGGCTCAAGAACGCATGCGCGCCGCCCGGCCGTATGCTGAAAAAGTGCGGAACATCGCTGCCCATCTGGGTCATGCAAACCCTGAGTATGTGCACGCGTTCATGAAACCCAACAACGCCAACGTTGTGGGCATGATCGTGGTGACCACAGACAAGGGTTTGTGCGGTGGCCTCAATACCAATGTGCTACGCGGCGTGACCCACAAGTTGCGTGACGTTCAAACCGCGGGCATGACCACGCAAGCGGTCGCCATAGGCAACAAGGGGCTGGGATTTTTGAACCGTATTGGTGCCACCGTGGTAGCCCACGTAACACAACTTGGTGACCGCCCGCACCTGGATCGCATGATCGGTCCAGTGAAGGTGTTGCTCGATGCTTATGCAAAGGGCGAAGTGAATTCGGTTTATCTGTCTTACACCCGTTTCATCAACACGATGAAACAGGAAGTTGTGATGGAACAGCTGTTGCCCCTGTCCGCCGTGCAAATGCAGGAACAGGCCCGCGCCAGCGAAGCGGCCAGTGGCGCCAAGCATGGCTGGGACTACATTTACGAGCCAGATGCGCAGACCGTGATTGACGATCTGCTGGTCCGCTACGTCGAGGCACTGGTTTTTCAGGCAGTCGCCGAAAACATGGCCTCGGAGCATGCAGCCCGCATGGTGGCAATGAAAGCCGCCACCGACAACGCTGGTAATGTGATTGGTGAGCTCAAGTTGGTCTACAACAAGACCCGCCAGGCTGCCATCACCAAAGAGTTGTCAGAAATCGTCTCCGGTGCAGCCGCCATCAGCGCCTAAACCACAGCAATCCGCTAGCAAGATTCAAATTTATTGGAGCAAAACCAAATGGCTCAAGATACCCAAACGAACGCAGGCGTTCAAGGCAAGATTGTTCAGTGCATTGGCGCTGTGGTTGACGTGGAATTTCCGCGCGATCACATGCCGCACATTTATGACGCGCTCAAGCTCGAAGGCTCCACCCTGACACTTGAAGTCCAGCAGCAGTTGGGCGACGGTATTGTCCGCACCATTGCTTTGGGCTCCAGCGATGGCCTGCGCCGTGGTCTGATGGTGTCCAACACCGGCAAGGCCATTCAGGTTCCCGTAGGCACCGCAACGCTCGGTCGCATCATGGACGTGCTTGGTGCGCCCATCGACGAGCGCGGCCCTGTCAATGCACCCTTGCACATGTCGATTCACCGCAAAGCGCCGGTGTACGACGAACTCAGCCCGTCACAAGAGTTGCTGGAAACCGGTATCAAGGTGATTGACCTGGTTTGTCCGTTCGCCAAAGGCGGAAAAGTGGGTCTGTTCGGTGGTGCCGGCGTGGGCAAGACCGTGAACATGATGGAACTCATCAACAACATTGCCAAAGCTCACAGCGGTTTGTCGGTGTTTGCTGGTGTGGGTGAGCGCACCCGTGAAGGTAACGACTTTTATCACGAGATGGCCGATTCGGGTGTGGTGAACCTGGAGAAGCTTGAAGACTCCAAAGTGGCCATGGTCTACGGTCAGATGAACGAGCCTCCAGGCAACCGCTTGCGCGTGGCTTTGACCGGACTGACCATCGCTGAGTCATTCCGTGACGAAGGCCGCGATGTGTTGTTTTTTGTGGACAACATCTACCGCTACACCTTGGCCGGTACCGAAGTGTCCGCGTTGTTGGGTCGTATGCCTTCAGCTGTGGGTTACCAGCCTACTCTTGCCGAGGAAATGGGTCGTCTGCAAGAGCGAATCACCTCGACCAAAGTGGGCTCCATCACTTCCATCCAGGCCGTTTACGTGCCAGCAGATGACTTGACCGACCCATCTCCAGCCACCACCTTTGCTCACCTGGACTCCACCGTGGTGTTGTCTCGTGATATCGCATCGCTCGGTATTTACCCAGCAGTGGACCCACTTGACTCCACCAGCCGCCAGTTGGACCCCAACGTGGTGGGCCAGGACCACTACGAAACCGCTCGTGCGGTGCAGGGCACGCTGCAGCGCTACAAGGAACTGCGCGACATTATTGCGATTTTGGGCATGGACGAGTTGGCCCCTGAGGACAAGCTGACGGTGGCTCGCGCTCGCAAGATCCAGCGCTTCTTGTCCCAGCCGTTCCACGTGGCCGAGGTGTTCACTGGCTCTCCTGGCAAATATGTCAGTCTGGCTGAAACCATCCGCGGCTTCAAGATGATTGTGGCTGGCGAATGCGATCACCTGCCAGAGCAAGCCTTCTACATGGTTGGCACGATCGACGAAGCCTTCGAAAAAGCCAAAAAGGTATAAGCCATGAACACCATCCACGTTGATGTGGTGAGTGCCGAGGAGTCCATCTTCTCGGGTGAGGCACGGTTTGTGGCCTTGCCCGGTGAAGCCGGCGAGTTGGGCATTTACCCGCGCCACACGCCACTGATCACCCGCATCAAGGCCGGTTCAGTGCGCATTGAAAAGGCTGACGGCACCGAAGAGTTCATTTTCGTGGCCGGTGGCATTCTTGAAGTACAGCCCAATGGCGTCACCGTGCTGTCCGACACCGCTATTCGCGGCAAGGACCTCGATGACGAAAAGGCCAACGCCGCCAAGTTGGCGGCTGAGGAAGCCGTGAAAAACGCCAAAACAGATTTGGACTTGGCCCGCGCTTCGTCCGAATTGGCGGTCATGGCTGCGCAGATTTCTGCGTTGCGCAAATACCGAGACAAACGCTGAGCAGCGCCTGCAAAGCACCCAGAGAACCCGCACCAACTGTTGCGGGTTTTTTTACGTCTGCGCGTAAGCCAGAAAGCTCAACCCAGCAGCGGTTGATTGGGTAATTCGTTCGGGTTATGTTGATCGGCAACCAATGGAAAATGCTGGTGCAGCAGCGCAGACACTTCCTGAACCGCCTGCGTCAGGCCAGCTTCATAATCGCCGGCCTTGAAAGCCGCACGCATCACCTCCACCAAGTGCGCCCAAGTACCAGGCGCGACGCGTTCATTCAGCCCACGGTCAGCCACGATTTCAATGCGACGCTCCGCCAGCAGCAGATAGATCAGCACGCCATTGTTGTTCGCGGTGTCCCAGACCCGCAACTTGCCAAACATCGCCAAAGCCCGCTCATGGGTAATCTGTGCCATGCTGGCAGATTGCCACAGGTAATTGAATGGCAGGCCAGCCTCCACGTAAATGCGAATTTCACCACTGTGGCCGTACTCGCTGCGCCCAACTTGGGCCGCCAATTTTTCCAGCAATGCGGGCGGTATGGCGCGTTGCGTGGCGTCGTCGCTTTGCCAGCGGTGTCTAAAAACTCGGGTCAAGCGCGTCCACATCACCAATCTCCTGAGGCGCCACCGCCGCCAAAATCACCGCCACCACCAGAGCCGAAGCCCCCACCAAAACCACCCCCACCGCCACCAAAGCCGCCACCATGCCCCCAACCGGCGTTGTGACCACCGCTTTGCCAACCGCTGCCCCGCTTACCCGGGGTGCTTTGTACCAGGGTGAAAAGCAGCGCCACCAAGCCCGCCAGACCCGCAACAACGAGGCTGGCCGTGAGCACCATGGCAATGACACCAGCCACGCCACCTGTAGCCACCGCGCCGAGCCGGTTACCCAGGATTTTTTTTGTGACTGCCCCCACCACGGGTACGGCGATGAACATGAAGATTCCCAACTGCATCCAGTCAAATTCACCCGAAGGCCCGGTAGCCGCCTTGGCAGGTTCAGTCAAGGCCTCGCCGGTGATCAACGCCATGAGGCGAGTCACGCCCGCATCGAGCCCGCCGGCGTAGTCACCTTGTTTGAAGCGCGGCGTGATTGCCTCGTCAATGATGCGTTTGGCGGCGAGGTCGGGGATGGCGCCTTCGAGCGTCTTGGCCACTTCAATGCGCAACTTGCGGTCTTGCACTGCCACGATCAACAGCAAACCGTCGCCAATCTCCTTGCGGCCAATTTTCCAACTGTTGGCAACCCGGTTGGCAAAAGAGGCAATGTCTTCAGGTTGCGTGCTGGGCACCAGCAACAGCACCACTTGTGAACCACGCGCCTGTTCAAAGGCGGTCAACCGGGCTTCGAGCGCATCTCGCTGCGCCTGGGCCAGGGTTCCTGTGGTGTCGACCACATGGCCGGTCAACGCCGGCACGGCCTGTTGTGCCTGAGCCAAACCTGCTGCGAACATCCAAGCCAGCAGGAGGGCCATCAGCACGCCAAGGCCACGCAGCGCCATGGGTCCAAACCGCTCGCCCTTCCACCGCAACGCTGGTTGGTGTGCGATCAAGCGCCTTAGTTGGCTCATTTCTTGTTGAAGTCAACCACCGGTGGGGCTGAAATGGCGGCCTCGTTTTGCACCGAGAAATTTGCTTTGGGGCCGTAACCGAACACCATGGCGGTCAGGTTGTTGGGGAAACTGCGCGCCAACACGTTGTATTCCTGCACCGCCTGGATGTAGCGGTTGCGCGCCACCGTGATGCGGTTCTCGGTGCCTTCAAGCTGCACCCGCAAGTCGCTGAAGCCCTGGTTCGCCTTGAGGTTTGGGTATTGCTCCACCACCACCATCAAGCGGCTCAGTGCCGAACCCAATTCACCCTGGGCAGCCTGAAACTTGTTGAACGCTGCAGGATCATTGAGCGTTTCAGGCGTCACCTGAATCGATGTCGCCTTGGAACGTGCCTCAATCACCTTGGTCAGCGTGTCTTGCTCAAAAGCCGCCTCGCCCTTCACCGTGGCCACAATGTTGGGCACCAGGTCGGCACGGCGCTGGTACTGGTTCAACACCTCGCTCCAGGCCGACTTGGTTTGCTCATCGAGCCGTTGAAAATCGTTGTAGCCGCAGCCTGTCAGCAGCACAGCGGCCACCAGCATCAAAATCCAGCGTTTCATATTCACCTCCAAGACGTAAAGCGCAACGGTAGCACAAGGGCAAGACCCAAAGCAGATCAAAGTGCCCCGACACCGGTGGCTTTTATGGCGAATTGTCGTTGCCGTCAGCAAAAACGGTCAAAATCAATGCCTCCCACCACCTCCCACCCCATGTCCAAAGCCAAAAAAATCGCAGCCACCGTTGGCGGCTCTGCCGACGACATTGAAGCCAGCTTTTACGAGGCGCTGCAAACTTCGGATCTTGACCGCTTGATGGCCTGTTGGGCTGACGAGGATGAAGTGATCTGCATCCACCCCGGCGGCCCGCGCCTGATTGGATTGGGCGCCATTCGTGCTGCGTTCGAGGCCATGTTCGCCAACGGTAGTCTGCGCATCGAGGCACAGGCGGTGCGCAAGATTGAAGCCTTGGCCAGCGCTGTACACAGCGTGCGTGAGCGCATTGACATCCTCACCAACGAAGGCCCGCTAGAAGCCTTTGTGATGGCCACCAACGTCTATCACAAGACCGCCCAAGGCTGGCGACTGGTCGCGCACCATGCCAGCCCCGGTAACCCGCGCGAGGCGCAGGACATCACGGAAACCCCGCCTGTTTTGCATTAAATTGGCCTCTATCCCTTTTAGCTATTTCGTAATAAGCTATGAATAAAATAGCGCCTTTGTGGCTGCCAGGTGGCCACCTTCAAACCATCTGGCCGGCCCTGCACGCGCGTCATGCGCGTGCAGCAGATGCTGCGCCGGTGCTGTACCGGCGCGAACGCTGGCCCTCACCAGACGGTGACTTCATTGACGTCGACTGGCACGATGCGCCCGCCAACGCGGCCTGTGACACCCCGCTGTTGGTGCTGTTTCACGGACTAGAGGGCTCATCCCGCAGCCATTACGCGCTGGCTTTTGCCCGCCATGCCCACAGTTTCGGGCTGGCCTTTGCCGTGCCGCACTTCCGAGGGTGCAGCGGTGAGATCAACCGCGCCCCGCGTGCTTACCACTCGGGCGACTTTGAAGAAATTGGCTGGATCCTGCAACGCCTGCGCCAACGCACCCAGCGCCCGCTGCTGGTCGTCGGGGTGTCATTGGGTGGTAACTCGGTGCTGCGCTGGGCGCAAGAGGCCGGTAGCCAGGCCACGCAGGTGGCGAGTGCCGTGGCCAGCATCTCGGCCCCGGTGGACTTGGCTGCCAGCGGCCAGGCCATGGGCCGGGGCTTTAACCGCCTGGTCTACACCCGCATGTTCTTGAACAGCATGAAACCCAAAGCGATACAAAAACTTGCCCAATATCCTGGACTGTTCAGTGCCGTAGAGTTGCGGGCCGCACGCACCCTGTACGAATTTGACAATGTCTTCACGGCCCCCCTTCACGGCTTCAAAAACACCGCAGACTACTGGCACAGGGCCTCTGCCAAGCCCCACCTGGCGCGCCTGCGCGTGCCAGCGCTGCTGCTCAATGCGCAAAACGACCCCTTCATTCCCGCGGCCAGCCTGCCAGCGGCTGGCACGGCCGGTCAGTACGCCATCTGGCAACCGCGTCATGGCGGACACGTAGGCTTTGCCCAAGGGTCTTGGCCGCGTCAGGTCAAGACCTTACCCGAAGCCGTGTTGGCCTGGCTGGCGCAACAATCGGGCCTCATTTTGAAGGAAGCTCACCCCCATGGATGACATCGTCAAACAGGCCATGGCCAAGTGGCCCCATGTGCCAGACTGTTACGGCTGGCTGGGGCTGGACGCGCGTGGCAACTGGTACATGCGTGACGACCAAGTGCAAGCCTTGGGCTCGTTTGACAGCGGAGCACCTGGTTGCAAGGGCTCAGAGTTGCGGCACGACAAGCTCATTGACTTCATCGCTCGCAACTACGCACTGGACGCGCGCGGTTGCTGGTATTTTCAGAATGGGCCGCAGCGGGTGTTTGTTGAGCTACAAGCCACGCCTCTGATCTGGCGCCTGCAACCCAACGGCAGTGTGCACGACCACATTGGGCGCAGCGCGGTGGTGTGTGGCTGCTGGCTGGATGAGTCAGGGCACCTGTATCTTGAGGCTGACCTCGGTTTTGGTCTGGTTCACAGCCAGGACATGCACAAAGCCGCCGAAGCGATTGAGCAAGGCTTATGGCTGCCGCAAGACATGTTGCAGGCGCAGCTGCCGACACACTTTGGCTTTGTCAAAAGCCCTCAGGAACTATAAAAAACGTAGTGCTTCACGCAATATCCATAAGGGCTACAGGCCTGAAAGACTTATAAATTATTTGACGGCAGAGGCTGGAGGCGCCGCTGCTGACGTTGCTTCTGCAGGCGTTGCAGCCGCTGCATTCGCTGGCGCCGCAGCTCCTTCAGGCGCTTTGGGTTCAGTAAACTTGGCGCCACCGGCATTCGCCATGTAGACCACCGCACGCGCTATTTCGTAGTCAGAAAACGCACCGCCGCCCTGTGCCGTCATGGCGTTCTTGC
>JBBQZG010000070.1:0-15955 GCA_038207945.1 Burkholderiales bacterium | reverse complement strand
CCAAAAAATGACAAAACTGCGATAACAATGACAACCAAGCCGACGATGTACACGATGCTGTTCATAAATTGCCTTTTTTATTGAAGTTAACAAAAACCCAGGAACCGAATCTCGTGTCTGAATCCACAGATTTCGGACCTTTATTGCACTGCTCATGGACAGACATGTCTGTATGCCAGCACACATAGGCGCAGATAACCGCGAGCTGGCTGATAGCTACGGAGCCCCCAGTAGCTGTATTGCTGATTCTGCTGTGGAGAACTGTGCACGGGGTGATGCGCCACCGTGCGCTGTCGCACTGACAGCCCCGCTGTCGAGGACTTAAGGTCACTCCACAGTTCACGTGACCGAGCCTCATGCTTGTGCCATTGTCAACTGAACCAGGAGAATCATATGAACCCTTTGACGACACCGCCGTCCAACACCGTACCTGCCGACGAAGACCTTGCCGAGCAGGCCAACCCTGGCCACGGCATTCCGTCGCAGGACCCTAATGCGGCGGCGCAGACTGCGCTGGAGCCCCATGAAGCCGAGCGCGAGGCCAACTCAGTGCTGATGGGTGGCGGCATGGTAGCGGGTGCAGCCACGGGTGCCGCCATCGGTGTCGCGGTGGCTGGGCCAGTCGGGATTTTGGTCGGGGCCACGCTGGGTGCTGTTGCTGGCGCCGTGGGGGGAGCTGCCGCCGGAGTTACGGCGAATCCTGCGGATTTGACCGGCGTCGACACAGCGCCTGCGAACAACGTGCGCCTGCACATCGACGACAGCGGTGGCAGCGGCCGACCGGTGGTGCTGATCCATGGCTGGCCGCTGTCGGCCCAGGCTTGGGAGCCGCAGGTGTCGGTGCTTCAAGCGGCAGGTTATCGCGTGGTGGCGTACGACCGACGGGGCTTCGGGCGTTCAGACAAGCCGGAATCAGGTTACAGCTACGATGCGCTGGCAGACGACCTGCAACGCGTGATGGAACAGTGCGGCCTGCAAGACGTGACGCTGGTAGGTTTCTCGATGGGCGGGGGCGAAGTGGCACGTTACATCGCACGGCACGGCGAGTCGCGCTTGCGCAGCGTGGTTTTTGCCGCCGCTGTGCCGCCGTACCTGATGAAGACGGCAGACAACTTTGAGGGGCCGCTCACGCCCGAGAAGGCGCAACAGATGAAGCACGCGCTTGAGCAGAACCGCAGTACCTTCTTTGACCAGTTCACCAAGGACTTCTTCTCGGCCAACGGTGTGCTTCAGGTCACCGAGTTGCAGCGCAGCGAAGCCATCGCCCTGTGCTTCCAGTCGGATCAGCCTGCGGCGTTGGCGTGCATGGACGCGTTTGCCACTACCGACTTCCGAGAAGACCTGAAGAGGGTGACGGTGCCCACGCTGGTGATTCACGGCGAGGCGGACGCGATCGTGCCCATCGAAGGCTCGGGCCAGCGTACCCACCGCGCCGTGCCCCACAGCCAACTGGTGTCAGTCAACGGTGCGCCGCACGGGTTGAACGTGTCGCACGCGCAGGCGTTCAATGATGCGTTGCTGACGTTTCTGCGGGCGTGAACCGCCTTCCATGCAGGCGTACCACCTTCAGGTGTCCCCCTAGACTATCGGTAGGGGCGTTGTCCTCAAACCCGTCAGGGTGGATTTACCGCAAAGGCTGGTACTGCTTGAGCATCTCAACAGTCCGGCGCCAGGCGTCGTTGGCGTCAGCGCTGCGGTAGGCCCCGGCGGGCTTACCTGTGGCGCTTTTTTCCAAATTGAATCCGTGGTTGGCGTCAGGATACGCCACCAGTTCGAATGTTGCACCGGTCTGTTTCGCGGGTGCTTCCATGGCACGCATGGATTCAATCACGCAGCAGTCCAAGTGCCGGTCTTTCCCGCCCGGCATCACCAGCACTGGAACCTGGAATCGCTCGACAAACCAAGGCATTTTGTCGGCCCAAGTCTTGGTGTAGGAATTGGTCATCAGGTTTGAGGAAACTCCATGAACTGGTTCATTCTTTTCGGGTTGGCATTGGCACTGTGGGCGCGGTCATCCTCGGCCGGGTGCTGCTGGGCGCCGCCGCTATCGACAGCGGGCCGTGGTGGATTTGGCATGACCGCAGCAACGCACGCAAATCCCGCTCGTCTGCAACATGCTGCTTAGCTCGGTCGCCCAGGTTTTGCCAGCGTGACATCGGTTGCATCCATGGCGCAAAAAAATGCGCCTGGTCCATGCATAAAATTCAACCCTCTTCTCCACCACGGACGCTTCACGCGCGACACCCATGACCACGATCGGCACCCCTTTGTCCCCTCACGCCACCAAAGTCATGCTGCTGGGCAGTGGCGAGCTTGGCAAAGAGGTGGTGATTGCCCTGCAGCGTCTGGGTGTGGAAACCATTGCGGTGGATCGTTACCCACACGCGCCTGGGCACCAGGTCGCGCACCATGCACGCACCGTGGTGATGAGCGATCCAGCCCTGTTGCGCGAACTCATCGAGCACGAAAAGCCTGACCTCGTGGTGCCTGAGATCGAGGCCATTGCCACCCCGATGCTTGAGGTGCTGGAGGCCACCGGCGCGGTGCGCGTGATCCCCACCGCACGTGCTGCGCGCCTCACCATGGACCGCGAAGGCATCCGCCGCCTGGCTGCTGAAACGCTGGGCCTGCCCACCAGCCCCTACAAGTTTTGCGATTCACTGGCCGAACTGCAGGCTGCCATTGATGCCGGCATCGGTTACCCCTGCATCGTCAAGCCGGTGATGAGTTCCAGTGGCAAGGGCCAAAGCAAGCTCAACGGCCCGGCTGACGTGCAAGCCGCCTGGGACTACGCCATGGCCGGTGGCCGCGTCAGCCATGGCCGCGTCATCGTGGAAGGGTTTATTGACTTTGACTACGAAATCACCTTGCTCACGGTGCGTGCCAAAAATGCCGAAGGCGGCATTGACACCCATTTTTGCGAGCCGGTGGGCCATGTGCAGGTCAACGGTGACTATGTCGAGAGCTGGCAGCCGCACCCGATGAGCGCCGTCGCGCTGGAAAAAGCGCGGGTGATCGCCAAAACGGTCACTGACGACCTGGGGATGGGTGTGGATGGCCAGTCCAGCGGCTTGGGGCTGTTTGGTGTGGAACTGTTCATCAAGGGCGACATGGTCTGGTTCAGTGAGGTGTCACCGCGCCCGCACGACACCGGCCTAGTCACGCTCACCACCCAGTGGCAGAGCGAATTCGAGCTGCATGCCCGCGCCATTTTGGGTTTGCCTGTGAATACTGCGCTGCGCAACCCAGGCGCCAGCGCCGTGATTTATGGTGGTTTGGACGCCAAGGGCATCGTGTTTGACGGCGTCGATGAGGCCCTGCGCGTGCCCGGCACCGACATTCGCCTGTTTGGCAAACCCGAGAGCTTTGTCAAACGCCGCATGGGTGTGGCGCTTGCCGCGCACGCAGACATGGCACAAGCCCGTGCCAACGCCAAGCTTGCCGCCTCCAAGGTGAAGCCACGCAAGGCGTGATCAATTTGCTATGCAATATATAGCTGATTTCCCTTATAATATAAGGGCTAAAGCCTTATTTTTTATATAAAAAACGCTTGGCAGGGTTCGGCGTGCCGCTATTGTGCCGGGCGCCCTGGGCCTTGCGTGCCATCGGCCCGCGCCGACAGGTAGGCATACAGGTCGACGATGTGGGCGTTCACGCGCGGCTCGCCTTGCCAAGCCGGCATGGTGAGCATGCCTTCCTTGCGTTGCACGATGCCTTCAATCAGCGCGTCAAGGCCGGTGCTGTTGCTGGCTTGTGCGGCCCCAAGGTTCCAGTCGTAGCGTGTCAGCACCAGGTTGACGAAGCGGCGCGAGCTCATGTCACGAACTCTGGACAACAAATCAGGGGCACCCGCCGTGCCAGTTGCGGCAACCCCATGGCAGCCTGCGCACCGGTCCTGGAAAACGCGCCAGCCTGTGTAGACCGAGCCGGCAGGTTTTGACAGTCGCGCAAGGTCTTGTGCGGCCTGCGTGTTTTCCACTTCCACGGCGCAGCCGGCCAGCAGTGCAACCGACGTGATCAGCGCGAACATCGAGGTATGTGTCATGGTCATCACCTTTGCTTGACTGGTAGCTGCAGAACGGCGTTGAGAATTTGGCCCACCATGCAGCCTGTTTGACGGGACCTGTCTGTGATTGTCGCAAGCAGCCCGCACCCATGACATGACAATGCGCAGTTCTTGTGTGGCCAGCGGCAACTAATCCGGCGTGGTTGACAGCAAGGGCTGCTGCAGCAGTTGGGCAAAGGTGGCCGCGGGCACCGGGCGGCTGAAGAGATAGCCCTGAAGTTCATCGCAACCATGGGCCCGCAGGTAGGCCAGCTGGGCCTGGGTCTCGACGCCCTCGGCGATGGTTTTGAAGCCCATGCCATGTGCCATGTGAATGATGGCCGCCACAATTGAGTTGTCCTGCGGACCGCTGTCGAGGTCGCGCACAAAACTCTGGTCAATCTTGAGCTTGTCGACCTGGTAGCGCTT
Organism: Burkholderiales bacterium; assembly: GCA_038207945.1. Taxonomy (GTDB): domain Bacteria; phylum Pseudomonadota; class Gammaproteobacteria; order Burkholderiales; family Burkholderiaceae_C; genus Rhodoferax. The sequence goes on along the minus strand of JBBQZG010000070.1, from coordinate 11,481 downwards.
GAGGTAGCTCAGTGAGGAGTAGCCGGTGCCAAAGTCGTCAATCGACAGGGTCACCCCCATGGCGTGCAGCCGGCTGATCTGGTCCAGCGTGAAGCCAGAGTCTTCCATGGCAATGCTTTCGGTCAATTCCAGTTCCAGCAGGGCCGCAGACAAGCCTGAGGCGCTCAAGGCGTCGCTGACGGTGTCGCACAGCGTGGCCTGGCGAAACTGCAGGGCCGACAAATTCACTGCCACCGGCACCACTGCCAGGCCAGCGGCTTGCCAGTCAGCCACTTGCTGCACAGCCGTTCGCATCACCCATTCACCAATCTGGAGAATTTGACCGCTGTTCTCGGCGATCGGAATGAAACGCATCGGCGACACCAGGCCCCACTCAGGGTGCTGCCAGCGAATCAGGGCCTCTGCACCAATCAGGCGAGACGTGGTGGCATCTACCTGCGGCTGATAGTGCAGCAGCAATTCGCCCTTGGCCAAGGCGCGGCGCAGGTGGCTTTCAATCAGCAGGACCTCGCGTGCGCGCTCATGCATTTGTTCGGTAAAAAACTTGAATTTGTCGCGTCCATCTTGCTTGGCCTGCAGCAGGGCAGCATCGGCGCATTGCGACAAGCGGTCCAGGTCTTGGCCGTTGTCCGGGTAAATGGCAATACCAATGCTGCAGGTCAGGCTCAGCTCTTGCCCGGTCCCCAGCGCCACCGGCTCGCGCACCAAGCCCAGCATGCGACTGGCCATATGGGCGGCATCTTCAGCGTTGGCTTGCGGCAGAAGCACCATAAACTCGTCACCGCCCTGGCGGCACACCGTGTCCTCGGACTGCAGTTGCGTGCTCAGGCGCAAGGCCATGGTTTTGAGGATGGCATCTCCCGCAGGGCGGCCCAAAGAGTCGTTGATGGTCTGGAAATGGTCGATGTCGATGAACATCAGTGCCGCGCTGGTCTGTTGCCGCTGGGCCGTGGCCAGCGCCAATTTGGCCAGCTCTTGCAGCATATGGTGGTTGGGCAGTTGCGTCAGCGTGTCGTAGTGCGACAGGTAGTCAATGCGTGCCTGAGTTTGTTTGTTGGTCGACAAATCAGACAGCATGCAGATGTAATGTGTGACCACGCCGGTGGCGTGCTTGACAGCACTGATGGACAGCCACTCGGGGTAAATCTCGCCATTCCTGCGGCGGTTGGACACCTCGCCCTGCCAATAGCCAGTGGCATTTAGAGCAGCCCACATGGCGGCGTCAAAGTCGTCCCCCTGAACTTCTGCGGCCAGGAACCTGGGGCCCCGCCCAAGCACCTCGTTCAGGGGGTAGCCGGTGATGTCGATAAAGCTGCGGTTGACCGACAGAATGCGGCTTTTGCGGTCGGTGATGACGATGCCCTCGCGGCTGGATTCAAACACTTGGGCGTTGAGCTGTAATTGGGCTTCGAGCTGCTTGCGCTCGGTGATGTCGCGGGAAATCACGACAAACCGCGGCTCGGCACCAGTGTCTACCACCTTGCGCGCCACTGACAGCTCAAACCACTTCAGTTCGTCGCCAATCGGAGTTTCAATTTGTTGTCCCAGCGACTTCCCCGTGGTGTGGGCCTCTTCCAAGGCCGCCAGACAGGTGGCAGCGGCGGGTTGGGGCAATACATCGGTAATCAACCGGCCCAGAAAAAACTCGGGTGGCGCGGCCAGCGAACCCTTCTGCGAGGTGCTGTACCTGTAGTAGCGGCCGTCCAGCCCCAACTCAAACAGCACATCAGGCATGGCGTTGAGCGTGGCTTGCATGTCGGCCTGCATGGCGCGCAGTTCTTGCGTCATGTCGCGTGCCAGGCTGATCGCGCGTTCGTGTCCGGACGACAGCAGGGCCATCAGCCAGCCCACCAGCAGGCTGAAGGCCACCCCAAGCGCAGCCATCGGTCCATACGTCCACCTGCCTGAATACTGCTGGTCAAATGCGGGCAGGCTCTGAAACACCAGGGTCCATTGCTTGCCACCCATTTGCAGGACCCGACTGGTGCTCAAGCTCGCAGTTGACAGTGCCACTTCGGTGTGCTGCCCGTATATGCGCGAGGCGGGCGACAGGTCTGGCCCCTCGAAGATGTCAAAGCGCACGCCCAGTTGGGGATTAAGCCGCAGGTTGGCGACCAGATCATCCATGCGAAAGACGGCGCCCACCCAGCCTGCGAGGGCGTTGCGCCGCTCATTGGGCGTGGCCAGGGCAGCGCCTTGGCGGTAGGTGGGTATGTACATGACGGACGCGGGCCGGTTCTGCCCGGCGTCTTGCACCAAACCCATGCGGCCTGTCAATGCCACTTCGCCAGAGTCGCGAGCACGTTCCAGCGCCGGCTCGATCAGCGGGTTGGTGGCAATGTCAAAACCGATGGCGTTCACATTCAGGTCGGTGTAGGGCGCAATCAGCACAATGGGTGCGTGCTGCACCAGTGCTGAATCGGGTTTGATTTGGTAGCCGGGATATTCTCGGCGCTGTGCCGCCACATGGCTTGCCACATCGGCTTGCGCCACATAAGCCGACACCGACACCGCTTGCAAACCCGGCAGCGTGGTGTCTAGTCGGAGTGATTCAAAGTAGGCTTTGTACTCGTCGCGAGTGATGCGGTCGGAGCCTTCCAGAAACCCCTTGACGCCGCGCAGCACCAATTCAAAGTAGCTCACCCGGCGCTGCAGACTGGCTGTGACCTGGTCTGCCGCCTGGGTGAACATTGTTTCACGCGCCTCAGTGATCTCCTGCGTTTTGTTGTTCCACAGAACAAAGGTCACACCGAGCAAAATCATCGCCACCAGCGGGGCGGCGAACCTGCCAAAACGCCATCGCGTCACCATAACGCGATGCCACCTCCAAATTGAGAATTTGATTGCTTCATGGATTTGCCTTGATATGTGTCACAGCATACTGTATTCCCACCGCATGGCGTGCGTGTGGAGGCTACTGAAATGCCACCTCGGCAAAACTGCGCAGTTTGCGGCTGTGGAGCTGGTCTACCCCTTGTTCGCGCAGCAGTTCCAGTGCGCGTATGCCGATGCGCAGGTGTTGGTCGACCCGTTCCCGGTAAAAGTGGTTGGCCATGCCGGGCAGCTTGATTTCGCCATGCAGCGGTTTGTCGCTGACGCACAGCAAGGTGCCGTAGGGCACGCGAAAGCGAAAGCCGTTGGCGGCAATCGTGGCGCTTTCCATGTCCAGCGCGACGGCGCGGCTTTGGCTGAAACGGCGCTGCGGGCCGTTGTCGGGCAGCAGCTCCCAGTTGCGGTTGTCGGTGGAGGCCACGGTGCCGGTGCGCATGATGCGCTTGAGCTCCGGGCCTTTGAGCTGGGTGACCTCGGACACGGCCGATTCAAGCGCCACCTGGATTTCAGCCAGCGCCGGAATCGGCACCCACAGCGGCAGCTCTTCGTCAAGCACATGGTCTTCGCGCACATAGGCGTGGGCCAGCACGTAGTCGCCCAGTTGCTGGGTGGTGCGCAGACCGGCGCAGTGGCCCAGCATGATCCAGGCGTGGGAGCGCAGCACGGCAATGTGGTCGGTCATGGTTTTGGCGTTGGCCGGGCCAACCCCGATGTTGACCATGGTGATGCCGCTGCCGTCCGGGCGTACCAGATGGTAGGCCGGCATTTGTGGCAGGCGGCCTGGGGCTTTTCCGGTGCTGCGGGAGAAATTGGGGTCAGTGCCCAATTTGGTGGTGCTCACATTGCCCGGTTCCACAAAGGCCAGGTAGTCACTGTCAGCTTTGGCCATGGTTTCGTGACCCAGGGCAATGAATTCGTCAATGTAAAACTGGTAGTTGGTGAACAACACAAAGTTCTGGAAATGCTCAGGTGCGGTGCCGGTGTAGTGGCGCAGGCGTTGCAGCGAGTAGTCAACCCGCTGCGCGGTGAACAGCGACAGGGGCTGTGGCTCACCGGGGTATGGCACATGCGTGCCGTTGGCAATGCCGTCGTCCATGGCGGCCAGATCAGGCAGGTCAAACACATCGCGCATCAGCTGGTGGCGCTGCGGGCTCAGGGTGCCGTCCACATGTTCGTTGTCGGCAAATGAAAAGTGCACCGGAATGGGCTGGTTACTGGTGCCCACCTCAAGCTCAACTCCGTGGTTGTCCAGCAGCAGGGTGAACTGCTCCAGGTAGTACTTGGCGTACAGGTCAGGGCGGGTCAGGGTGGTCTCAAAGCGGCCTGGCCCGGCGACAAAACCGTAACTCAGGCGCGCTGACTCGCTGGATGACTGGCGCGTCACGGTGTCGGTTTGCAACCGCACAAACGGGTAGCAGGCGCGTACATGGCCGGGCAAGGCATCGCCTGCCACGTAACGCTGCATGGCCTGGCGCAGGTGCGCAATGCTGCTGTCGTAAATCAGGCGGGCCTGCGCCAGCGCTGCGGCTGGGTCAGTGAAGCGCATGGGCGCGATGAATGAAGGTAAATAAGGCATGGCGATATTGTTCCACGCTGGCATGACACCGTGGCGGCAATGCGTTTGTCAAAACTGCCATACTGGCAACCCCTGGAATGAGACAAATACAAAGACATGCTGAAATTTACCTGTTGCAACGAAGTGCGTCAGTTTTCTGAAGTTCCACAAGCCCAGTTGTTGCGCGGCATTGTGCGTGGCTTTGAGCGCGAATGCCTGCGTGTGGACCGTTCCGGCCAACTGGCCGTCACACCGCACCCCACGGCGCTGGGTTCCAAGCTGACGCACCCCTGGATCACCACCGATTACGCCGAGGCGCTGCTGGAATTCATCACACCGCCTTCGGCCGAGCCAGGGTTTCCTCTGGCATTCCTGAAAGACATTCACCGTTTTAGCGCGCAACAATTGGGGGGAGAGTACCTGTGGGCAGGCTCCATGCCCTGCAAAATTGGCACCGACGCCGACATTCCCATTGCCAACTATGGCAACTCCAACACGGCGCGCTTCAAGATGGTTTACCGAGAGGGTTTGGGCTTGCGCTACGGCCGAGCCATGCAGACCATTGCGGGCGCGCATTACAACTGGTCACTGCCTGAAGCCTTCTGGCTGAGCCTGCGTGACTGCTGCGCTGGCCCGAACGACCTGCAAGCCTTCATCAACGACCGCTACTTTGGCCTGATTCGTAATTTTTTGCGTTATGGCTGGCTTGTGCCTTACCTGTTTGGTGCGTCACCCGCGTTGTGCCAGTCGTTTCTGCAGGGTCACCCGTCAGACCTGACCGAACTGGCAACTGGCACACTGCACGGGCGGTACGCCACCAGCTTGCGCATGAGTGATCTGGGTTATCAAAACCACGCGCAAGACAAGCTGGCCATCAGTTTCAACTCGCTGGCCGAGTACACCCAGGGGCTGGAGACTGCTATTCGCACATCAGACCCGTATTACACCGAGTTGGGCGTGCGCGACGGCGACCACTGGAAGCAGCTGAACGACAGTGTGTTGCAGCTGGAAGCCGAGTTTTATGCCCCGATGCGCCCGAAACGCGTGGCCCCTGATGGCTTGCGCCCGGCCAAGGCGTTGCGCACGTTGGGTGTGCAGTATGTGGAGATGCGGCTGTTTGACCTGAACCCGTTCATTGACATTGGCATTGCCCCAGAGCAAAGCCTGTTTGCCGATGTGCTGCTGCTGATGTGCCTGTTTCGCAGCAGCCCCCCGATCACCTGCCGCGAGCAAAGCGAAAACGACGAGAACAAACACCGCGTGGTCACCCGTGGCCGCCAGCCTGATTTGCAACTGCTGGTGCACAACCACGAGCAGCCCATGCGCGCGCTGGCGCACGAATTGTTTGACGACATGGCCCCCTTTGCCGACATGCTGGACACCGCTTACGGCGGTCAGCGTTACAAGGAGGCGCTGCAAGACCTGCGCAGCCGCATTGACCACCCAGAGACCACACCGTCAGCGAAGGTGCTTGAGGCCGTCAAGACACATGGCGGCTATTTCAACTTTGCCATGGCCATGTCAAAGACCCACACCCAAGGCCTGCAAGCGGTCGGGCTTGATGACCAGATGCAGGCCAAGTTCAAAACCAGTGTGCATGAATCGCTGGCCGCGCAGCAGCAGGTTGATGCGGCGCCCAAGGGGCCGTTCGACGACTTTGTGGCGGCTTATTTCGCTTGAGAGGACGCCCGCAGGTGATCCACCACCGCCAACACCGGCAATAACACGCTGGCACCCAGGTGTTTTGAACGCTCGCCGTTCCAGCCCACCTGGGCATCGGGCAAGTCTGCGTTGTCTTTGAACGGCATCTCGATGGTGAAGGCCAGGCAGTCAAACTGTTGGCCGATCCAGTTGGTGGCAAGCAGCATGTTGGCGTCACCGTGTTTGCCGCGCGGGTAACCGTGCTGGGTCTGGAAGTCTGGACAGGTCGCCAGCCAGTTGGCTTTGAATGCGTCTTCTAACGCCTTGATGCGCGGGCTGTAACCCGGCGTGCTGTCACTGCCCACCACAAAGTTGTACGGCAAACCTTCATCACCATGGGCATCCAGGCTCAGGTCCACACCCACTTCGAGCATCTTCTGGCGCACCCAATACACCTCGGGTGATTTTTCCAGGCTGGGCGCGGCCCACTCGCGGTTCAGGTTGGTGCCAGCCGCGTTGGTGCGCAGGTTGCCGCGCGCAGCACCGTCCGGGTTCATGTTGGCCACCACGTAAAACACACATTTGTCCAATAGCACACGGGCGACCGGGTCAGCGTCGTCGAGCAGGCGCTCCAGAAAACCTTCGGCAAACCATTCGGCCATGCTTTCGCCGGGATGCTGGCGGGCAATCAACCAGATTTTCTTTTGTTGTGCCAGCGGCGTGACGCTGTGCGTGTGAGTGATCTGCAGCAGCGTCATCTCGCGGCCGTCGAGCGTGCTGCCCAGACGCTCTTGCGTGACATGTTCAGAGTTGGCTGCCGAACCCAGCAAGTCAAGGTGCCGCTCATGGGAATAAGGCTCAAAGTAGGCAAAGTAGACGCTGTGGCTCTCTGGTGTGAAATTAACCGTCATCACCTCGCCATCAAACTGCGTGTCGGTGCGCAACCAGTTCTGGTGGTCGTGGCTGTAAGCCATCCGGTAGCCGTCCCAGCCCTTGGGATAGGCAGATTTTCCGGCGTTCAAAAAGCGCAGACGTACCGGCGTATCCGCTGCGCCGTGCAGGCAAAAGTAAAACCACTGGGAAAATTCGCTGGCGTTGTCGCGGCGAATGTGGAGCTGAATGTCTTGTGGGTCAGCCAGACTCACGACCTCAATGGCGCCGGCATCGAATTGGCTGGAAATGTGCAGTGATGGCATGGGAGCTCCTGATGAACCGTCATTGTCAATCAACCACCTTCACCAGTTGCCCTGTTTTGGGTTCGCCACCGCCATAAAAGCCATTGATCAGCCGCAGTTGCTGCTCGGGCATCGGCATGGGCGACGACTTGGCAAGTTGCATGAATCCGCCCGCCGGGTAGGGCGCGGTTCGCAAGGCCCAGGGTTTGGCGGCGGCACGGTCCTGGGCGGTCATGGCGCGAAAACTGCCCTGGGCCTGCGCAAGGGATGTGCGGGTCTGCTGCAGCGCATTGGCATTTTTAGCAGCGGGCATGACCACGTACACCGTGGCGTTGGGCCCGCTGACCAGCGTGGCGTCGATGGCTTGCTGGCCCTGGCTGCTGGCACGGGTGCCGACAAAGCGGGTGGCAGGCAAGCCGTTGAGTGTCAGGCGCTCGGTGCGGCCCTGGCTGGGCTTGAGCAGGTTGCGAATCACCTCATCATGCGTGGTGCCAGCCTTTTTCGGCGCCACTTTAATCATCAGCGCCGCATCACCCGCGGCGTTGACCAATGCCAGTGTGTCTGGCTCGTTCTGGATGCGCCAGCCTGCTGGCGCCGTGAGGGCGATGCCCAGACTGGTATGGTAGAAATTCTGGCCGCGCGTCAGCCCCTGCTCGGCGCTCTCGCCAAACGCCATGCCACTGGTCGCTTGCAGGTAACGGGCGCGACCATCATCGGTATAGCTGCCTTTGTATTGGCTTGAGAGTTGCGTGATTTGCTGCAGGCGCTGGTCGTTGCTGGGGTGTGAGGCCAGCCAGCTGTTTTGCGCGGGCGCTGTGCGGCCTGCCGCCCGAGCCTGGTCGGCGGCAAAACGTTCCTGGGCCTTTAACGCGCCAATCACACTGATCAGGTTGCGTGGGTCGTAGGCCGTGCGCGCCAGGTATTCGGCACCCAACTGATCGGCTTGCAGCTCCTGGTCGCGCCCATAAGAGGCCACATAACCGGCCGCAGCGGTTTGCGACACGTCACTGGCCAGCCTGCCGGCACCGCTGATGCCCTGACTTTCCAGCACGGCACCCAACACACTGGCGGCCAGCACGCCCAGGCCCGCGTCTTGCTGGCGGGTGGCGCGCTGGGCGCCGTGGCGCGCGGTGACATGGCCAATTTCGTGGCCGATCACACCGGCCAATTCAGCTTCATTCTGCAAATACGCCATGATGCCGCGCGTGACGTACACATAGCCGCCCGGCAGCGCAAAGGCGTTGATCTCGGGGCTGTCAAGTACGGTGAAGTGCCACTGCAGCTGGTTGCGGTGCGACAGCTTGGCCAGGCGTTGGCCCAGGTTGTTGACATAAGCCTGCAGGCGCGCATCTTTGACCACGCCGTATTCCTGCAGCACCTGCTGGTGGGCTTTTGCGCCTTCAGACAATTCAGCCTGTTCACTCATCACCGAGCGCTCGGCTTGACCAGTGACCGGATTGATGACGGCGCTGCCGCAGCCGGTGAGCAGGGCAGTGGCCAGCAACAGGGGGGTCAAGCGGGAGGGAATGCGGGTCATAAGGGGACTTCGAGGGAATTTCAGACGGGCCATTTTGCACAATTCATCCGCGTTTTGTGCGGGGCGGGCGTGGATTCGTTCGCAGTACCGATAATTCCTGCATGACTCAAACACAAACTTTGGCCTTCAGCACCCTGCCCCTGAACCCCGCCACGCTGGAAAACCTGCAGCAACTCGGCTACACGGCCATGACCCCGATTCAGGCCGCCAGCCTGCCCACGGCATTGGCCGGCACAGACCTGATCGCCCAGGCGCAAACCGGCAGCGGCAAAACCGCCGCCTTTGGCCTGGCCCTGTTGGAGCGTCTGAACCCGCGCCGTTTTGCGGTGCAAGCCTTGGTGCTGTGCCCCACGCGCGAACTGGCGGATCAGGTCACGGTGGAAATCAGGCGGCTGGCGCGTGCGCAGGACAACATCAAAGTGGTGACCCTGTGCGGTGGCGTGGCGCTGCGCGGTCAGCGGGCGAGCCTTGAAAACGGCGCGCACATTGTGGTGGGCACGCCAGGGCGTGTCATGGACCACTTGGCGCGTGGCTACCTGGCGCTGGACGCCCTCAACACCCTGGTGCTCGACGAGGCTGACCGCATGCTCGACATGGGCTTTTTTGACGACATTGCCACCGTCACCCAACAATGCCCGCCCGAGCGGCAAACCCTGCTGTTTTCGGCCACTTACCCGGAAGGCATCGAAAAACTGGCCAGGCAGTTCATGCGTGACCCGGTGCAGATCACGGTGGCGGACAGCGCGGCCAAGAGCCTGATCGAGCAGCGCTTTTACGAAGTGACCCGGCCAACCCGGTTTGAGGTGGTGGCCAAGCTGCTGAACCACTTTCGCCCAGAGAGCACGCTGGCGTTTTGCAACACCAAACAGCAATGCAAAGACCTGGTGACTTACCTGCAGCAGCAAGGTTTCAGTGCGCTGGCGCTGTATGGCGAGCTGGAGCAGCGCGAGCGTGATCAGGTACTGGCCCAGTTTGCCAACCGCAGCACCTCGATTCTGGTGGCCACCGACGTGGCTTCGCGCGGCATTGACATCAAGGAACTTGGTGCGGTGATCAACGTCGACATCACCCCCGACCCGGAGGTGCATGTGCACCGTGTGGGCCGCACCGGCCGCGCCGGCGAGTCGGGACTGGCGTTGAGCCTGGCGGCGATGTACGAGATGGGGGCGGTGGGCAAGATTGAGCAGTACCAAAAAATGGATTCGACCTGGCACAAGTTGGAGGAATTGATCCCCGCCGGCTCGGGGCCCTTGTTGCCGCCGATGGTGACGCTACAAATTCTGGGTGGCCGCAAGGAAAAAATCCGCCCAGGCGACGTACTGGGTGCTTTAACTGCCGACGCAGGCTACAGCCGCGAGCAAATCGGCAAGATCAATGTCACTGAGTTCACCACCTTCGTGGCGGTGAGCCGCGACATTGCTCAGCAAGCCATGCAAAAACTCAACGCCGGCAAGATCAAGGGCAAGAGTGTCAGGGTGCGGCTGGTGTAGCGCTTGATGACAGCGTGTCAGGCAATTTCTGACACGCGGCGCAGCCAAACGCCGACTTTAGTTTTTTGGGCAGCGGGGATACAGTTCATCTCAAGGCGGCGGGGATCGTCGCCTGCATTGATTTACCGAGGAGCCCACCATGTCAACCATCGCCGAACTCTCAAACCCCTTCAGCCTGATGATGGAACCTGAGCGCGTGTTGCAAACCATGGAGCGCTCACAGCAGTTGCGTGGCCTGCGTCGCCACAAGCTGCGTCCTCTGGACAAACCCCTGATTCCTTACACATCAGCCGCTCTGGCCAGCCGCGCTGCGTTTGATGCAGCGATTGATGCACAGGAGCTGGATGATGTGGCGGGTGGCTATTTGTTGAATTGACCCTGCAGGTTTTTCGACCTTGGTTCGCGCTGGACAGAAGCCCGCGCAAGTACTGAGATAATCTGCGGTTTTACCAACTTACTGGAGTCCACCCATGTCCAAAGAATTCCGTACCGAAGCTGATCGGAAAGCTTCCCCCCGTCCTGTCGCCCCCAAGGGTGTGTGCTACACCGCTGGCCACGGCCAGATGCGCAGCCTGGAGCGTGGCGTGTCCACCAACAACAAGAAAAACCCTGGCAAACGCTGCAAAAAAGGCGGCTGATCGTCAGTTGGTCGGGCAACCGACCACGCCCGTCACCTTGCGGGACACCAAGCAAAACGGCCCTTTCGGGCCGTTTGTTTTTGGGTGTTACATGTTCCTCCGGTACTGCCCACCCACCTCAAACAGCGCGTTGGTGATCTGACCCAAGCTACACACGCGGACCGCATCCATCAGCACCTCAAAGACGTTCAGGTTGTCAATGACAGCCTGTTGCAGGCGCTTGAGCATGGCCGGTGCCTCGTGGGCGTGTTGGGCATGAAAGTCGGCCAGACGTTTTAACTGGCTCTGCTTTTCTTCTTCGGTCGAGCGCGCCAGCTCCAGCGTGTCATTGACCGGGTCGCCATGCGGGTTGCGGAAGGTGTTGACGCCGATGATGGGCAGCTCGCCGGTGTGTTTGAGCATTTCGTAGTGCATCGATTCGTCCTGAATCTTGCCGCGCTGGTAGCCGGTTTCCATGGCACCCAGCACGCCACCGCGCTCGGTGATGCGCTCAAACTCCAGCAACACCGCTTCTTCCACCAGTTCGGTCAGGTCTTCGATGATGAAGGCGCCCTGTGACGGGTTTTCGTTCTTGGCCAGACCCCACTCGCGGTTGATGATCAGCTGGATTGCC
>JBBQZG010000069.1:0-16030 GCA_038207945.1 Burkholderiales bacterium | reverse complement strand
GCCATCAAGGCATTGAACCATTCGTTCATGTCCTTGAAGTTCTCGCTATCCCAACCCACGGAGGCGCCTGACCCTGCCACCGAGGCCACCATGGCAGCCGTTGCCGGGTTGTACTGGAACACCGCCTCCAGCCACGAGGCTTGCGTCATGGTGATGGTGGAGTAACAGGCCGAGTTGGTCACGGGCGCCTGGTCCGGCTGCAAACCCGCAAGCGAGCGCACGATGGCATCGGCGCACACTTTGGCCTCCTGGTTGGCAATGTGACCCGCTTTGGGCTGGGGTGTGGCACTGGAATCACCAATGATGTGCACCTTGCCCGCGCCGCTCACCGTGCTGGCGTAGCTGAGCTGGTTGACGCCCGCAAAGCGGAAAGCGCTGTCCCCCACCAATTTGGTGGCGTTGTTCAGGCCGGCCGTGGTGATCAGCTTGCCAGCACGTTGACCCGGAATCAGGTTGACCACACCGTTGTTGCTGAAGTTGCCCATGGTGGTGGTCAGGCTCTTGGTGGCCGGGTCCACGCTCAGGATCTCCGCATTGGGCACATAGGTGATGCCGTGCATGGCAAACGCCTTGGTGAAATTGTCGGCCTCGGTCACGATGGCAGGGTTGGCATCGAGCACAAACATCTTCGACTTGGGTTTGCGGGTTTTAAGCCAGTCGGCCATCAGGCAAGCGCGCTCATACGGGCCGGGGGGGCAGCGGTAAGGCACCTTGGGGATGGTGAGCACCACGGGCAAACCATCGGTCATGCTGGCCAACTGCTGTGCCAGCAAGGTGGTTTGCGCACCGGCTTGCCAGGCATGTGGCATGGCGTTAGAGCTGCCCATGCCGGGCACCGCATCGAACTCGATGCCGGTGGCCATCACGATGCGGTCCGCAGCCAGGACGGTACCGTCGGCGAGTTTGACTTTGACACCAACCGGGTCAATTTCAACCACGTCACCCTTGACCACGGTCACGCCGTAGGCTGACATGAGCTTGCTGTAGTTGTAGGTCAGGCTGGTCAGGGTGCGCTGGCCGGTCAACACCATCGAACTCATGATGTTGGACACGTAGCTGCTGTTGCGCTCGACCAGCGTCACCGCAATGTTGTCACCCCACAAGCGCAGGTACTTGGCTACTGTGGTGCCGGCCATGCCGCCGCCAATCACGATCACGCGCGATTTTGCGGTGCCGGGGGCGGGCGTAGGGGTGGGTGTAGGTGTAGGTGTTGGCGTAGGCTTGGGCGTGCTGTGTTCACTCGACTTTTTGTATTTCTTCTTATCGTCATCCGCCCATGCCAAGGGTGAGGCTACTGTCAACGCGACGCCGCTGGCTGACAAAAAATTTCTTCTATCCATGATGATGCTCCGGGTGTTGGTGGGTTAGCGCTGCGTAGACAGCCAGCTTGAGAGAGACAGCAGTTGTGCGTCTGTGTAGCCCATGGCGTGTTTGGCCATGATGCCGTTGCCCTCTTTCCCGGACTGGAATTCTTTGAGGTCTTTGTAAATTTCCGAGGATGACTTGCCGGCCAGGGTGTCAAAGCCCGGGCCCTTGCCGTTGGTGCCGTGGCACTGAAAGCAGTTGGAGGCCAGCAGTCGCCCGGCCGGCGGCGCGGTTTGGGCTTGCACGCCCAAACTCAAACCTGCGGCGCAAATGACGGCGCCTGTTGTACGAAGAAAATGGTTCATTTTTACCTTTCGTTATGAATAGACCGACAGTCATTGTGGATATAAAAGTTGTATTCCGTTGTCATCTTGTGTAAGAGTGTGTAAGCGCGTGCAGGCAATTCGTTACGCGCTAACCCGGCAACTACACAAACGCGCTCAGGTCTTTGCCGCAGCCCAACGTACCGTCACACACAGGCCGCCTAAGCGGGCGGAGCGGTGCACTTCAACCTGCGCCGCATACACGCTGGCAATGCGGCGAACGATCGACCAACCCAGGCCGCTGCCAGTTCGCTCGGTCCCCAGCACACGGTAAAAGCGCTCACCCAGTCGGGCCATGTCAGCGTCTGACATGCCAGGGCCGCTGTCCTCAACACGCAAGGTCACGGAGGGGCCGGTCTGGGTCACAGAAAGAGACACCCGGGCGGCATCCGGGCTGTAACGCAAGGCGTTGTCCAGCAGGTTGCGCACCAATACGCTGGTGAGCATCTCGTCCGCGGCAATCAAGGCATGTGCGGGTGCATCCAGTTCAAGGTCTTGCGCCCGCCCCAATGCGGTCAGGGCCAAGTCGGCCGCCACGCGCTGTGCCACGCTAGACAGATCAACCAAACCGCCGGGCGCCGTCGCACTGGAGGACTCCAGCCGTGACAGCGTCAGCAGTTGCGCCACCAAATGGGTGGCCCGGTCACAACCCGCCAGTGTGAAATTGAGCGCGTGATTGCGCTGCGCATCGTCGGTGCCAGCGCCCAATGCCACCTGCGCCTGGGTGCGAATGGCCGCAATCGGTGTACGCAGCTCATGGGCGGCATCTGCTGTGAAGCGCCGCTCGGACGCCAGCATGGTCCCGATGCGTTCAAACAAGGCGTTCAGAGACTGCACCACCGGCTCAATTTCGGTTGGCATGTCTTTCAGCACCACGGGCTCCAGGGCTTGCGGCTGGCGCTGTGACAACACCTCGCTCAAATGCCGCAGCGGTGCCAGGCCGTTGCGCACGGCCAGCCAGCCCACCACCGCCAGCAGCGGCAGGGCGTACATCAGCGGCATCAGCACGGCCTTGAGTACAGCCCACAAAATGGCATTGCGTGAATCGATTTGCTCGCCCACAAAGACTTGCACGTCCCCTTCGTTGCCCTGTGCGGAAAACACCCGCCACTCGGTTTGGTCGTTGAGCTTGACGGTGGAAAACCCCTTGGTTTTTTTCGACATGGGGGCATTCATTGCGTTGGCCGAGCGCATCGTCAACTTGCCTTCATGAAACACCTGGAAAGCCACACGCGGGGCGTATTTGTGAAGAGAAGGTGCGTCTTCCACGTGGTCGCGTTCCAGCGTGTCGCTGGATGGGTCGCCGCCGTGGCCGGTTTGCTGAACGATCAGCAGCGCGGCGGACTGGGCCAGGTGGCCATCAAGTAACTCACCGAGTTCGTCACTGGCGTCCACCCAGGTCAACACGGCAGCCGCCACCCAGACCAGGGCAACCATCAGCAACAGCAGCGCCAACAGGCGCGCTTGCAAAGATTTGAGTTGGGGCAGCAGGGTCATGTGGCGCAATGTCAGACGGCGTCTTTGGGGCGCATCAAGGTATAACCAATGCCGCGCACAGTCTGGATCAATTCAGGCTTGAGCTTTTTGCGAAGGTGGTGAATGTGCACCTCGATGGCGTTGCTTTCAACTTCATGGCCCCAGCTGTAAAGCTGTTGTTCGAGTTGCTCGCGCGACATGATGCGGCCCACTGCCAGCATCAAGGCATGCAGCAAATCGTATTCTCGGGTTGACAGCGTGACCAGTTGGCCTTCACAGGTGACTTCTCTGGTGGCCGGGTTCATTTGAACCGTGTCGCAAGTCATTAGCTCCTGGATTTGGCCGTGCGCCCGCCGCACCAAAGAGCGCAGGCGTGCACCCAACTCATATAGATCAACGGGCTTGATCACGTAGTCGTCGGCACCCAGGTCCAGGCCCTTGATCCGGTCAGGTACCGCGTCGCGCGCCGTCAACACAAGCACGGGCGTGGCCATATTTTTGTTGCGTATGGCCTGCAGCACATCCATGCCGTCTTTCAATGGCAGGCCCAGATCAAGCACTGCGGCCTGGTAGTCGCCTGTGCTGATTTCCCGCTCGGCGGCCAGGCCATCGCGTACCCAATCCACCTGAAAGCCCTGCTGGCGCAGGCCGGCGCGCAGGCCGTCGCCCAGCATGACATCGTCTTCAGCCAACAAAATTCGCATACCGTGTTCTGTGTGTGTATTGGGAGGGCAACTCATTCAGCGTTGTCATTCATGCATTCATTATCATTTTTGCGGCTGGGGCGGTGAGCCGCAGCACCGGCGTTGTTTTAAAAATCAAGCAAAAGCGTGACATCGTGGGCTTTCAGGGTGTAGGCGTTTGACGTAATGTAGGGGTCGCGCATTAATCTATTCTTAAGGGCCGTTCACGTTGCGCGTGCGGGTCGCAAAAAGTTGGTATTTCGCAGTATCCTTGGGTTCCTTTTGCCACCTTTAACAAGGTTTGGCACCGCATCATTTCCGGAGAATTTCATGACATTGACATCTGTACACCGCTCCTGGGTTTCCTTGTTGGCCATCGGATTGTTGCTGGGGGCAGGCAGTCTGGGCGCGCAAGCGCAAACCTGGTCAAGCAACCCGCAGGCAACGCCGACCGCCAAGGAAGCCAAAGCCCGCTTTGTGGCTGACAAAAAACTCTGTGCTGACGAGGCGTCTTCAGAGGCCCGTTTGCAGTGCCGCCGTGATGCCCAGGCGGTGTATGACAAGGCGCTGGCGGCCAGCAAGACCAGCAATGTGTACAGCAGCAAGGCGGCGCAAGCGGTGTGCGCCGATTGCGGCCGTGTGACGGCGGTGACCGTGAATGAAAAAGCCGGCGACAGCAACGCCGTGGGCCTGATCGCCGGCGGTGTCGCCGGGGCTGTGCTGGGGCGCCAGGTGGGCGGTGGCTTGGGCAAAGACCTGGCCACCATTGCCGGCGCGGCGGGCGGTGCCTATGCCGGCAAAAAAATCCAGGAGAACATGAACACCAGCAAGGTTTGGACGGTTGGCGTGCGCTACACCAACGGCCATACGGCCAATTTCGAATTTGCACAGGATCCCGGCCTGGCTGTGGGGGATGCGGTCAAGAACTCAGGCAACACCCTGGTAAAAAATTAACAGTGTTTTAGGCCTCTAGCCCTTATATTGATTGCACTATCAGCTATATATTACGTAGCAAACATCAGGCCAACGAGCGCACCACTTCCATGGCTTGCTCGACCCGTTCCACGGCGTGAATGGTCAGACCCTCAAAGTCTTTCGACTTGAGGTTTTTCGGCATGTTGGCTTTGGGCACCACGGCCACACTGAAGCCCAACTTGGCGGCTTCTTTCAGGCGCTCCTGCCCACGCGGTGCCGGGCGCACCTCACCCGCCAGGCCCACCTCGCCAAAGGCAAAAAAGCCTTTGGGCAAGGGCTTGCCGCGCAAGCTTGAGGTGATCGCCAGCAGCACCGCCAAATCGGCGGCAGGCTCGCTGATGCGCACACCGCCGACCGCGTTGACAAACACATCCTGGTCCATGCAGGCCACACCCGCATGGCGGTGCAGCACGGCCAGCAACATGGCCAGCCGGTCTTTGTCCAGGCCGACGCTCAGGCGCCTGGGACTTGGCCCACCGCTGTCAACCAGGGCCTGAATTTCAACCAGCATCGGGCGCGTGCCTTCCAGGGTGACCATCACGCAGCTGCCGGGCACAGGCTCGGCATGCTGGCTTAAAAAAATCGCGCTGGGGTTGCTGACACCCTTGAGGCCCTTTTCGGTCATGGCAAAGACACCAATCTCGTTCACCGCGCCAAAGCGATTCTTGATGGCGCGCACCAGCCGAAAACTTGAATGCGTGTCACCCTCAAAGTACAGCACAGTGTCGACCATGTGCTCCAGCACGCGTGGCCCGGCGAGTGCACCTTCTTTGGTGACGTGGCCGACCAGCACAATGCTGGTGGCCCGGCCTTGCGGTTTGCCGTCGGCACGGCCGCTGGCTTTGGCATACCGTGTCAGGTGGGCGGCACATTCGCGCACCTGGGCCACCGAGCCGGGGGCCGAGGTGAGTTGCTCCGAGTAAACGGTTTGAATCGAGTCGATCACCGCCACGTCGGGCTGCATGGCCTCCAGGGTGGCCAGAATTTTGTCCAGCCCGATTTCTGCCAGCACCTTTACTTGTGAGCCGTCCAGCCCCAAGCGGCGCGCCCGCAGCGCCACCTGCGCGCCGCTCTCTTCGCCCGTGACGTACAGGGTGCTCTGGCCGCTGCGCTGCAACGCGTCCAGTGCCTGCAACAGCAAGGTGGATTTGCCAATGCCGGGGTCGCCGCCAATCAGCACCACACCGCCTTCCACCATACCGCCACCCAGCACGCGGTCAAGTTCTTCGTGGCCGGTGGGGGTGCGGGTGAAGTCGACCGCGTCGATCTCGCCCAGCACCGTCACCTCCCCCGTTTTGGCCAGTGAGGCGAAACGGTTTTTGGTGGGGGCGGTGCTCTCAGGCACCGATTCAATCAGCGTGTTCCAGGCGTTGCAACTGGGGCATTTGCCCTGCCATTTGGGGCTGGTGCCGCCGCAATCGGAGCAGACATAGTGGGTTTTTTCTTTGGCCATACGAGGATGTTACTGCACAAAAAACTGGGTATTCCTTTAGCTCCACAGATGGAAAAATCGCCAAATGGATACACCCGAGGCAACCCCGGTCGGCGGTACAGACTACCCAACGACTTGGGTTCAGTTTCTTGATTGGTTTCACTCTGAGCAGGCGTGCCGGGATTACTTGGAGAAGCTGCGATGGGGTAATGGTCTGATTTGTCCAAAGTGCGGGGTGATAACCAAGGTGTGCAGTACCAACTGCCTCTCAGCCTGGCTCAAGGCCAGGGGAGAGGGGCGCAGCTGGCGTGGTGCAGGTGGTCCCATGATGGCAGCGGACAGGGCGCGTACCCTTGCGCCAGCTGATGCTCGACGAACATTTGAATGAACGACAACTACGACCCCTTCTGCGCTTGGCAGCGCGGGTCATCGAATGGATGAATCATGATCATTTCCAGTCGCACCACGAAGCGTGGCCGGTAATGAAACTATGCCGAGCGAAATACGTCAACTGACCCTTGCAACAGACGACCGCTGCAGTTGACTCGGCATATTCCGGCACGCGGGATAGTGGCGCAGCGTATGCATCGAGACGCGTTTGTCGATCTTGGCGGTCTCAGCGGCATCTTTAATGGCACGGTTGAGTTGGCGGGTGGTCAGTGCATCAAGGGGATCCAGGCCTGGAAACAACCAGCCACCATCGAGCATCTTGCCTTGCGCCCGAGTAACTCGCCACCACAGCAGGCGCTCCAACAGAATCGGTGACAGCATGGCGTAGCGATCTTTGCGGCCTTTACCCTGTTCTACGCGAAGCGTCATGCGTTGACTATCAATGTCAGTAACCTTGAGCGCCACCACTTCGCTGACACGTAGGCCCGTTGCATACGCCAGCGACAGCGCAGTCTGGTGTTTAAGGTTGCCGGTTGAATCAATTAGCCGCGCCACTTCTTCCTTGCTCAAAATCACCGGTAGTTTCTGCGGGACACGCACAGACTGCATCTTGGCCATGACATCGGGGCGACCCAGCGTCACTTTGAACAGGAATGTCAGCCCAATGATGGCGGCGTTCAGGGAGATTGGGGATGTGCCCTGAGCCACCAGATGTAGCTGGT
The DNA here is from genome assembly GCA_038207945.1 of Burkholderiales bacterium. Taxonomy (GTDB): domain Bacteria; phylum Pseudomonadota; class Gammaproteobacteria; order Burkholderiales; family Burkholderiaceae_C; genus Rhodoferax. Next base: position 8,664 of record JBBQZG010000069.1, on the reverse strand, counting down.
AACGGCGTAGTTCCTCAGGCGTGGCAGTGTCAGGCGATCTACCCAGGTACTTTGCAAACCGGCCAACTGATCGGAGATAGCCTGACTGAGTTTTGGGTGCAAGCTTTCGCATTCGCATGTCTTCGGTCATGCGCTGGCGTAACGGTGTGACGGTTTGGTTCGATGTTTCCATGGCGATGCTCCTGTGATGAAACGAGGCCAACTGCCTCGTTTAACAACATAGCCAGAAACATCGTCTTTGAAAACCACTATCGCTGGAGGACGGTTTAGCGCGAAGCGGTTTAGTCCTGTGGCCCTAAACCGGGTGCTCGTTGTCGCCACCCCTATGACTGCAATGCCTGCGAAAGCTGCCCTTCGCCATTGACTTTCTCAAACGCAAAGTCAATTCAACATTCAAAACATATTAATACACACTGAAAATTGGATTGGAGTCTATTTAACGTAAAGGGCATACTGCGTCCAGTTTGCACATTGCGTTGCATCGACACCACCCTGGAGAACGTTATGGCTACCCACCCTATCATCATGAATCCCCGCAGCAAAAACATCACCGAGGGCAAGTCACGCGCGCCAAACCGCTCCATGTTCTACGGCATGGGCTATGAAGAGGGCGACTTCAAAAAGCCAATGGTTGGCGTGGCCAATGGCCACAGCACCATTACCCCGTGCAACAGCGGCTTGCAGAAGCTTGCTGATGCGGCCGTTGCCGGCATCATTGATGCGGGTGGCAATGCACAAATTTTCGGCACGCCCACCATCAGCGACGGCATGGCCATGGGTACCGAAGGTATGAAGTACAGCCTTGTCAGCCGCGAGGTGATTGCGGACTGTGTCGAGACCTGCGTGCAGGGCCAGTGGATGGATGGCGTACTTGTGATCGGCGGCTGCGACAAGAATATGCCCGGCGGCTTGATGGGTATGCTGCGCGCCAACGTTCCTGCTATTTACGTGTATGGCGGCACCATTTTGCCGGGCTACTACCAGGGACAGGAGCTCAATATCGTGAGCGTATTCGAGGCCGTGGGCCAAAACGCCGCCGGCAGGATGAGCGACGAGGAACTTACGCAAATTGAACGCCACGCTATCCCTGGCACCGGCTCGTGCGGCGGTATGTACACCGCCAACACCATGAGTTCGGCCTTTGAGGCGCTGGGCATCTCCCTGCCCTACTCCAGCACCATGGCCAATGTGCACGACGAAAAGGTGACGTCCGCACGCGAATCAGCCCAGGTGCTGGTAGAGGCCATCAAGAAGGACATCAAGCCACGTGACATCGTCACCCGCAAGAGCATCGAGAACGCGGTGGCCGTCATCATGGCAACCGGCGGCTCTACCAACGCGGTCCTGCACTTCCTCGCCATCGCCCACTGCGCAGGCGTGGAGTGGTCCATCGACGACTTCGAGCGCGTGCGCAAAAAAACACCCGTGCTGTGCGACCTCAAGCCCAGTGGCAAGTCGCTGGCGGTGGAGTTACACAAGGCCGGCGGCATTCCACAGGTCATGAAAGTGTTACTCAATGCTGGCCTGCTGCACGACGATTGCGTCACCATCACCGGGCAAACCATCGCTGAAGTACTGAAAGATGTGCCCGATGTGCCACGCGCCGACCAGACGGTGATTCGCCCCATCGACAAGCCGATGTATGCGCAAGGCCACCTGGCCATCCTCAAGGGCAACCTGTCCCCAGAGGGCGCGGTGGCCAAGATCACAGGGCTCAAGAACCCCGTCATGACCGGTCCGGCGCGCGTATTTGAAGACGAGCAGTCCGCCCTGCAAGCCATCCTGGACAACAAAATTGTCCCAGGCGACGTGATGGTTCTGCGTTACCTCGGCCCCAAAGGCGGCCCCGGCATGCCCGAAATGCTGGCACCCACGGGTGCGCTGATTGGTCAGGGACTGGGCGAGAGCGTAGGCCTGATTACCGATGGCCGCTTCTCCGGGGGAACCTGGGGCATGGTGGTCGGCCACGTCGCGCCTGAGGCCGCAGCGGGCGGCACGATTGCCTTTGTGCAGGAGGGCGACAGCATTACCATCGACTCGCGTCAGCTGATTCTGGAACTGAACGTGCCCGAAGAAGAAATCACCAAGCGCCGCGCGGCTTGGACCGCGCCAGCGCCCCGCTATACGCGGGGCGTGCAAGCGAAGTTTGCTTTCAACGCATCCAGTGCGAGCAAGGGCGCTGTGCTGGACAACTTTTAGATCAATAGGTGCAGCTCAGCGGCATTTTTTGACGTCTTTGAGCGTGCCGATGACTTCCTTGCTCTTCTCGATGCGAAGACGTTTACGCTCGGCCTCGCGCTCCATCGCATTCCTCTCTGTTTAGCCGGTCGTGTTGTGCACGGCTTTATTGCTTCCTTGCAAGCCGCACCCAATCAACCATTCCAAGGGCCAAGCGTATGTTGCGGCAACAGCATGAACCGACTCGCACTCCTGACCCAACATGACAAAGCCCGGGCTATTGGACCGGCGCTTGAACGTGCAGACTTTTCTTTGGTTACGGTTCACGGCTTTGATACCGACATCTTGGGGACCTTTACCGGTGAGACCGCCCGACGGGGCAATCAACTCGATGCAGCCACTGCCAAAGCTCGTAAGGCTTGCGAACTGTCCGGGCAGCGTTATGGGCTGGGAAGCGAGGGTAGTTTCGGCCCAGACCCCTATGCAGGTATTACCTCATGGGCCCTCGAGCTATTGGTATGGTGGGACGCCGAGGAAGGGCGCGCCGTGCAGGCGCTGGTGCAGGGTGGCGCAACCAACTATGCCCAGTGCACGGTTTCAAATTGGCAGGAAGCCCAGGCATTCGCCTCAATGGTGCAGTTTCCCTCTCACGGCATCATCGTCGGCAAGCCCGGCGAAGCCTATTTTTCAAAGGACGTTGATGATCCCCAGGAACTGCAGGCTAGGGTGAAGGAAGGCCTGGCGATCGGTTCCTTGTGGTTGGAAACCAATATGAGAGCGCACCGCAACCCCACCCGGATGGCCATAATCGCGCTGTGTTCGCAGTGCGGGCTAGCCCCCCCTGGCGATGCGTGCCAAGCGCATCCAGTGCGGGTTTTGCAACTTTTCTTTGAAAGAAGTTGTACGGGTCACGGTGCCGCCTTCGCTATGCGACCTCTGTAATCCTTAGTGAATTCCCACTCGGACCATTCAGAAGTTAGCGCGCCACCGTTTCCCATCGCCCGCCGGGCAGGTATCGCCAAACGCCTTCGTCGTCAGCCAGGCGGAACACGGTCAGCCACTCGTGGTCGAGCAGGTGGCGCACGGTGGTGTGTTTGGCGATGACGGTGTCGATCGGGTCTTGTGGCGCCTGGATGAAGACGCTGAGGCGCAGCGGGGTGTGGCGGAAGTTCTCGCCGTCGTGCAGCGATTGCATCGGCAGCCCGATGCGCAGGTCGCCGCCGTTGCCTTCGAAGACACCGACATTGCCGCCGACCACGTTGTGCAGCACCTTGTTGCCACTGCCGTAGTGCGGGTTGTCCACCGTGCTGGCGTGGTACTGCAGGTTGATCCAGTTCGTCACCACCATCGGCGCGGTCATGATCAGTTCCAGTACACCAAAGCCGGGGTCGCGCTGCCATTGGTAGTCGTGCAAGAAGCTGCGGCCAGCCAGGTTCAGGTGCTGGCTACGGCTGCGTGGGGCAACGATGAAAGCCGCGCAGTCGGCCAGACCCCATTCGGGCCGCACCTGGGCCCAATCGGTGGTCCGGGTCTTGATGGTATCGCGCAGCTCATCGGCCTTTGCGGCCAGCGCAGACAGGCCGAGCGACGCAGCACGCTCGACGCGTGCGCGCCGAGCGGCATCCTTGAGCCATTCTTTGAGCGTCGCCAGGTCTCCTGTGTGGCTCTCGGGCAGCAGGTCGGTGTCGAACAACTGCATCTCATCGGTGGTGGTGTTGTGTAGGCCCGCAATAAACTGAGTGCTGTCTGGCACCCGCAAGCCGCGGGTGTGCAGGCCGGCACGCACCGCAGGGTCGTTCAGCAACTGGGCAAGCATGCGCGCATTGACCTCACCGGTCTGGCCACCACAGGCACCACAGTCCAGGCCCGCCGCGTGTGGGTTGTTGGCGCTGGTGCTGCCGTGGCCGGCCATCAGGATCAGCCGGGCGTAGCCCGTCGTCAGCCCCATTGCGCCGAGCGCAGTGGCCGCCGAGGTGATGCGGGTGTTGAGGTCCGGGCTACCCTTGGTGGGCAGCCTCGGGCGCAGCGTGTTGCGCTGGTCAGCTGGCAGGCCGGTCTGCTCGACGGTGGTCGGGTCGGTCTCGGCACCGAAGCTACGTTTGAGCAACTTGCCTGCGTAAAGCAGACCGCAGGACTCGACGAACGAAAAGGTCGACCCCGCGCCGCCGCGAAAAGATTGCCACTGTTGGCGCCAAAGCAAATTCTTCTTGCGCCGGTTAGCCAACACCTCCCCCAGGCCGGGCGCGTCGCACTCGTCAGTAACGCACAGGCCGGGTGCCAGCAGGCCCGGCAGCTGCGGACGCACCATCTCGCTGCCCAGTGGTCGGTACTCGACAAACATGGCAAAAAAACCGGCAAAGCCCAGCGTCTGCACCGCCGGGCTGGAAGCCTCAAGGGCACGGCGGAAGACCTCAGAGCGCACGTCAATGCAAAAGACAGCCTGTACTGCAGGTGCGATGCTGTCGGCGGCTGGCGTTTGCGCCGTCATCAGACCCTGGCAAAGCGGTGCCTGGTAGGTACGTTCCAGTGCAGCCTGCCAGAGCCAATCGTGCTTAAGCGCCGTTTCGGCCTGCTGGATCACGCCGTTGCTGGTGCGCCATGCGCACGACAGCTTGTCGGCCACACCGAGTTCCGGGTGGCCTTCGTGCAGCAGCCATTCCCAGGCCAGACGCACCGCCAACAGATGGACGATCTGCGTGTCGTCGCGTTGTGCCAGCCGCGCCTGCCAGCGCTGGTAGGCGCACCACGACGCCCAGCCGTTGATGCTCATCAACAGTGCCGTGCAGTAGGCCTCGTGGGCTTCGGCCGGGACCCGCAAGCCACGCAACGCCGCAGCGATCAGCGCTGTGGGTTCGCCCGGCAGCGCCGTCAGGCGGTGGGTGAATCCGCTGTAGCCCATCAGCATCGCGGGGCTGAAATCGTGCGCCGACTGGCGCAGCCAGCTCAGGTAGAGGCCACCATGGTGGTCGGGCCCCCAAACTGCCTGCCCCTGGTCGAAATAGGCACCGCAGGTCTGGCTGATGTGGTGGGTGACGTAGTCGCGCCAGGCCATCGCGTGGCCGAGGTCGCGTTGTGAATCAACGATGTCGGTGGCCAGCGGCAGCCGCGCTGGCAGCGCCGGTTCTTTGCTCAGGCCATCGACCAGTTCGTCGATGCTGACCCGCGCCCCGGCCGCAGCGATGGCGGCCTGCAGGTGCTGGCGGCCAATGCGTCCGCTCTGCCACTGGCCCAGCATCCAGCCGCGCGGCATCAGCATCGGACTGCCGGAAAGCCCCGCCAGTTGCGCTGCGGCGGTGGCGATCGGCCGCTCAAGCTGGCCCCAATAAGGGTTGACGGCGATGAAACGGTCTAGCGGCCAGGTTGGCGCAATACGCGCGCAGGCGGCGTCGATGGCAATTTGAACGCTAGCAACCGGTGGCGAAGTGGGTTTGGCAAGGGTGTTCATCACAGGTCTCCAAGGGCGTGCACGTTGGCAAGGGTCGTCGGCCTGGTTAACGTGCCGGGCGTGGCCGGTGCACGCGCGGGCCAAATGCGAAAGGTCAGACGGGTGAAGAGTTCATCAAGGTACAGGCCTGCGAACAGCCAGGGGTAGAGACTGCGGGCCAGCGCACCTTGTGGGCGGGCACGTACAGCGCCTTGAACCACGAACAGCAGCCCGAAACAGCCAAGCACCCAGGCCACCAACGCCATACTCGGCGCGGCCCCCATGTTTTCGGCCCCGAGCCAACGGCTAAACACCGCGTGCAGGCCAAAGTAGGCCAGCGCCACGGCGAAGGCGCCGGCCAGCCCGGCCAGCCCGGCCAGCCCGGCCAGCCGCCACCATCCGCCGACCCGCAACACTGGCCCTGCGAGAAGAGGGGCAAGCGCCAGCGACAGAATCCCGCCGAGTGCCCACAGCGCGGGTGCCTTGACCGGACTCAAGCCCCAGGCCAGCGCCGCAGCGGCCACCAAGACCATACCAAGCAAGGCGCCCAGCAACCAGTGGCCCACTGACAGCGGTGGCGTCGGTGGTGTCATTTGCTGCAGCCGGTTCTGTTCGACTGCGCTACCGGCGCCGAGGAAAGCGTAGGCCTTGTACAGCGAGTGGGCGACCAAGTGCAGCAGCGCCAGGTCGTACAGGCCCAGGCCACACTGCATCATCATGAAACCCATCTGCGCGCAAGTCGACCAGGCCAGCGAGACCTTGATGCTGATGCGCGTCATCATCACCAGCGCCGCCACCACCGCGGTAACGCTTCCAATCACCACCAGCAGCGCTTGTGCCACCGGCACATCGCCGACCAGGCTGCCCAGGCGGATGAGCAAAAAACCACCGAGGTTGACAACGCCTGCGTGCAGCAACGCTGACACCGGTGTCGGCGCTTCCATCACCTGGATCAGCCAGCCATGCACCGGCAGTTGCGCGCACTTCAGCAGTGCGCTGGTCGCCAGCAGCAGCGCGGCGGCCTGCAGCGGGACGGTCATCGCGGGCAGCGCCTTTGCCGCCGCGATGGCCTGGTCGATTTCAAGCGTGCCGAGGTTCTGACCGAGCAGCACGATGGCGGCCAGCAGGCACAAGTCAGCGACCCGGCTGGCGATGAACTTCTTGTGCGCGGCAACCAAGGCCTGTGGCCGGGTGTCGAAGAAGGTCAGTAGGCCATGGAGTGCCAGACTGGTGGCGATCCAGGCCAGCGCCAGCAGGAGCAGGTTGTTACTTACCACCAGCAGCGTCACAGCTGCCAGCGTCAGCATCAGGCCGCGGATGTAGCGCGGTTGGCCGCGTTCGCCGCCCAGATAGGGCTGCGAGTAGCCCACGATGACCCAGCCGATGAAGCTCACCAGCAGTAGGATCAACGCGCCCAGCGCGTCGCTGCGCAGGCTGAGGTGAAGTGCGCCGAATTCGCCCAGCACCAAGAGTACCGGCCCGCGTGCCAAGCCCGCACCACTGGTCAGCAACCAGGCAAGCGACAGCACCGAAGCGCCCACCGCTGCGGCTGCGCACAGTCGCGCCAGACGCCAGCGTGATTCAACGGCACCCGTCGCAACCAGGGACCCGGCGGCGGCCAGCAGGTAGAACAGGGGTACGGCCGCCAGCAGGGCGGCACGCCCGACTGGCAGATCGAAGAGCAGGGTTTGCATCGTGGTGACCTTGGTGGATTGAACTGAGCGCGACTGTACCGAGACCTCTTCCTTATGTAAAATTCATTGATGTCTACATATCGTTCTGTTTTAAATATGATTTGATTCATGGCCCGCCTCAACTTTCACCACCTCCATTACTTCTGGGCTGTCGCCCGAGAGGGGCATCTGACACGCGCCGCAGGTCAGCTGAACGTGTCGCAATCGGCACTGTCGGCGCAGATCAAACAGCTCGAAGACCAGCTTGGACGGCCGCTCTTCACGCGCCAAGCCCGCACGCTTGAGCTGACCGAGGCCGGGCGTGTGGCGCTGGCCTACGCAGACACCATCTTTACTGCTGGCAACGAGCTGGTGGCCACGCTGCGCGACGGCCATCGGCTTGAACGTCAGGTACTGCGGATCGGCGCGGTGGCCACGTTGTCGCGAAACTTTCAGGAGAATTTCGTCAGGCCGTTGCTGCAACGCACAGACGTCGAACTGGTGTTGCAGTCGGGCTCGCTGACTGAGTTGCTGGCGCGCCTGTCGGTCCACACGGTCGACGTGGTGCTCAGCAACAGCCAGGTTACGGCAGACGCCAATCACCCGTGGCGTTGCCGGCGTATCGCGCGACAGCCGGTCAGCCTCGTTGGCAGGCCTCGCGCTGCTGGGCAGACCTTTCGATACCCGCAGGAGCTGGCAGAAGTGCCGCTGCTGCTGCCCGGTCGCGACAACGAAATCCGCGCCGGCTTCGACCTGCTGTGTGAGCAAGCCGGGCTGCGCTGCAGGGTGATGGCCGAGGTCGACGACATGGCCATGCTGCGCCTGTTGGCGCGTGATACGGCTGGGGTTGCGCTGCTGCCAGCAGTGGTGGTGCGCGACGAACTGCAGAGCGGGGTGCTACAAGAATACGCGGTGGTTCCGCACCTGTTTGAGAGCTTTTACGCCATCACCGTGCAGCGCCACTTTGAGCCACCGCTTCTGAAGGCGCTGCTACAGCGCGACGGGGCCGATGTGCTGGGTAAGACCGGAATCGCCGCGGGTTTTTAGGAGGCTGCGACCTTTCAGAAGATAGACTAACTGCTGTGGAGTAACAGAGCGAATGACTACTGAATCCGCTGCATACTGCGGCCATTGTCGGTTTGACCGCGACGAACCTGTAGGTGCCCAAAGCGGCCAGACGACTATCAAGAAACCTGTCCTTCGGATAGCGGATAAAAATCACGCAATCAGTACCGTGCATCCACCGGCTTCTTGTCTTTGGGCCAATCTTTGGCCTTGTCTGCAAAGTCCGGGCGCGGTTGATGGGTGAAGTATTGCGCGACATCCACCGCCTCCTGATCTGTTAGCCCGCCTTGTCCCAGCGGGAAATTGTTATGAAAGCCGATCGGC
>JBBQZG010000068.1:0-16090 GCA_038207945.1 Burkholderiales bacterium | reverse complement strand
GCGATGGACAACTGCGGCAAACAAGTTGCCAAGGTGGCCAGCACTACGAGGGTTAAACCGCGCAGCTTGACCGGCATGGAACGCCAGATGGTTGAAGTGTTCATAGGTCGCTGAGTCAGCTAAAAAGACAGTGGATGAATGTTAGCGTATGCCTGAATGTCAACCGCGCAGCATAATGATTGCGCAGGTCAAATGTTGTGATCCATCGAAAGGGCAAAAATGAAAACTAAAGTGTTTGCAGCCTTTGTTGCGCTGATTGGCGTTCTTTTTTACGGCCCGGTGCGGGCAGATCTGCCCAGCACCATTGCCAAGGTCAAGCCAGCGGTGGTGATTGTGGGCACCTACAAGGCCACAAACAGCCCGCGATTCGGCTTGCGCGGTACTGGCTTTGTGGTCGGTCAGACGGGTGCGGGCAGCAGCAATCTGGCCATCACCAACGCGCACGTGCTGCCGCAATCTGCAGATGCCGATGTCGATGCCACCGTGGTCGTGCAAGTTCGAACCGGTCCAGATGAACTGCAGATGCGCCCGGCCGTGGTGCTTGAGGTTGATCCGGTGCACGACCTGGCCTTGCTGCGTTTTGAAGGGCCAGCCGTGCTGGCGCTCAGCCTAGGTAACTCGGACGCAGTGCAAGAGGGGCAAGCCATCGCTTTCACGGGTTTTCCCATTGGTGGGGCGCTGGGGTTTTCGCCAGTGACGCATCGCGGCATGGTCTCATCCATTGCCGCAGCCGCCCTGCCCACGCCGTCCGCGCAAGGACTCAATGCAAAAACCATACGCAGCTTGCGTGGGGCCCGCTTCAATGTGTTTCAACTTGATGGCACCGCCTATCCCGGTAACAGCGGTGGTCCCGTGTTTGACCCGGACACGGGCGCCGTGCTTGGCGTGGTGAACATGGTGTTCATCAAGGGCACACGCGAGTCGGCGTTAAGCGCCCCGTCTGGCATCAGCTATGCCATTCCGTCCAAATTTATCCTGGAGCTGCTGCAACGCCACAAAAGCCAATGAGTTTCGCCCTGTCAAGACCTTTGTTACTGTGGCAAAAAACGGGTGGCGTTTTCCAGGTCTTCGTGGGTGATGCCGGAATTCAAGGCATTGTAAAATTTGCGCCAGGCCAAATCAGGCTCTGACAGCTTGAAGGTGAACGACCGACCAAGCTGGGTCTGCCTGTCATTGATCACCATCACCTTGATGTGTGATTTTTCGTTCTGGCCCAGTTGAATATTGGCTTCGCCCCATGCGTTGTGCGGCAACGGCGTGCTTGATATGGCCTGAAAACTGTAGGCAGAGAGTTCAACAATCATCATCTTGAACAGCTCATGTGGATTGGATGAAGTCAACTCAAACGTGCCCGGGCATTTGACCGAATAACGCTCATGCTCCCGATGGACGTATTCGCCCGGCACAGACACACGCGTCTTGGGCAACACACTCTGATAGGTCTCCAGGTTGTAAATCTCATGCAAAAGACCCTTTTTACGGTCTTCCAGGTTGGCAAACACCTGTGTACGCTGGTTAAAGAAATAGTCCAGCAGTTCGGGCGTCATGACCGGGTCATTGGTGGTGTAGTAGCGCCGGTTCGGCACCACAATGTTGGGCAAAAGGGTCTTGACAAAATATTGGTACAGGTTTCTCCGCGGCTTCTTGTGGCCATAAGCCAACTTGAACACATCGGGCGCGTGGTGCAAGTCAAGCGAGGCACCCACTGCCGGTGCACCATTGGCAAAGTCATAGTTGGCGACAAAATTTTCAGCCAGACGCTGAAAAAACAAAAGCGACTCATACATCTCAATCCGGTTCGGGTTGACCGCAATCACCAGGTGCCGGGTGTCAAAGAAGGTCGTGCAATAGTCATACATGAACTTCATCAGCGGAAACAAAATGGTGCCGCCCGTTTTTCTGAACCTTGGGTGCACGGCCAAGGCCGACACCTCAGCGATGTTGCCTTTGTGCGAGCGCACCTGGTTCAGGTCAAAAATCGCCTGCATGGGGAAACCAAACAGACTTTCGCGAATGAGAGAAATGGTGCCCACCACTTCGCCATCAAATTTGGCACACAGTGTGGTGGTGGTTGGCAGGGCGTGGTAGATGGTGGCGCGCATGCCAGACGGGTCTGGCGTCATGAAACCGCTGGCCACATAGGCATCATGCAAGAGCTTGAAGCAGGCTTCCAGCTCTTCCTTGGTTTCCGCTATTTTCAAAACCAACCGTGGGTCCGGGTTGGCATTGCACTCAACGAACGAGCGATAAATGCCAAATCGGGCATCACGGGGCAAAAATGAAAATGCCTTGCGAAGCCCCTGGTGTAAAGATCGCCTTATGTCCATAAACTTCCTCAGGTCGACTTACTGAACCACTTTGCTCGTCTCATTTGCGCCATGAGGTCGCTGACAAATGTTACAGCCTGAAATTATCACCATATTGAGTTTGAAGATGGTTGATAAATTTATCAAGTCAAAAAATGCCAATTGGTGATGTCGGAAAATTTAACACATGAATTTTTCACCAGATCAGAATAAGCCTTTTGCCAAAAAAATCACGCTTAAGTCATTGATCTGTATGCATCAGGAACCATAGCACCGTTTTGGCGCATTTTTTGCTTTGCTTCACATGACATCGTTGGATGTTCTAGCACCCAAAGCCGAAACATGAAAAAAAGAATTCATACCGCCAGATTCGCCCCGGCTACTTCCCAGCGCAGCGCTGACCGATTTGACACCGAGCTACCGGTTGAGATCGATGGCGTTCAAAGCCTGACTCGAAACATCAGTGCCACCGGCATGTACATCGAGACTTACACCCATCAAACACCAGGTTCCCGTGTGCACTTTACCGTTGAAGTGGTCGTGCGGGGACAAAACTTAAAGCTGGTTTGTGAGGGCGAGGTGGTTCGGGTTGACCAAAAAGGTGACACAACAGGCGTCGCTGTTAAATTGGATAAATCGTTTTTTTCGGACATCGAAAATGCCTGACGCTCATAACGGCTTTACCCTGAAAGAAAGCCGATTGAGTCGGCTCACACCCCATGCATGTATTCAAGTTTGTCAAGCTCGGCTTGCGTCTTACAAAACGTGTGATTTGATCAAGCCTTGAACACCGGCCTCACACAAAGTCAGCACGCGCTCAAAACCTGCCAGACCGCCGTAATACGGGTCTGGCACCTCGCGCACACCCAGCTCTGGTGCAAATTCAAGCAGCAAGTGCAATTTGCCGCGGTGCGGCGTTGGGCACATGCTGTGCAGTGCCGCCAAATTGGACTCATCCATTGCCACAATCAGGTCAAAACGCTGAAAGTCTGGTACCGCGACCTGGCGCGAGCGGGTTCTGCCCAGCGTGTAACTGCGGCTTAAAAGCACGGACACAGCCCTTGGGTCAGGGCGCTCTCCGCTGCCCCGCACATGGGTACCGGCCGAATCAAAGTCAAGCATTTTTGCCAGCCCCAACCTACCCACCCTTTGCTTGGCCACTGCCAGCGCCATGGGTGAGCGACAGACGTTGGCCATACACACCAACAAAATCCTCGTCATCGGGTCCGGAGCTTATTCAGCACCGGGGAAGGCCGGGTGACTTTTTCGTCAAAGGCGTGGGCTTGTCCACCAAAAGATGCCAGGATGCGTCTCACGTAGTTCCGCGTTTCCAGAAAAGGCGGCACACCCCGGTAGCGCTCCACCGTGCCTTCGCCAGCGTTGTAGGCCGCAGCCACCAGTGCCACGTCACCTTCAAAATAAGCCAATAACCAGCGCAAATACGTCAGCCCACCGCGGATGTTCTGGGCCGGGTCAAACGCGTTCTTCACATTAAAGCGCTCGCTGGTCTGCGGTATCAGCTGCATCAAACCCTGGGCGCTCTTGGGCGACACCGCCAGGCTGTTGAAGTTGGACTCAGCGGCAATGATCGCCAACGCCAGTTGCGGCTCAATCTTGAACTGCGGCGCCAGTTTGGCAACCAAATCAAAAATCTTGCGCGGCGCAATAAGTTGGTAATCCACCCCCGGCAGCACTTCAGCCACCGGCAGAGGTGCTACTGGCGCAGGCTCGCGCATGCATTCGGGCGTGTCAACAACAGGCTCGCCCACCACCTTCAACATGCGCTGTGCCGCGTCCATGCCCTGGCCGGCTGCTGCTTTGAAAAAGAAGGCTGCAAGTGCGTCGTTGCGCGGGATACCGCGGCCATTGGCATGCATCCAGCCCAGGTTGTACTGAGCCTCCGCATCACCCAGCCGTGCGGCTTTGCAGTAGAGACTTGCCGCCAGTTGCGGGTCTCGCGCCACACCCTCCCCATTTTCAAGGGCGAGCGCCTGCTGGAACAAGCCATGGGCCGCTGCGCCATCCTGCGCACGGGCGTCACACACGGCCACAGCGCCCATCATGGCGAGCGCAATGTGCAGGCGGCTTTTTTTACCCAGTTTGGTCACTGATCAACTCCAGAAATGTCTTTTGTGGCAACGGCTTATGATAATAATACCCTTGCATCACATTGCAACCGGAGTTTTCAAGGTAACGGGTTTGGGCCAGCGTCTCAACCCCTTCCGCCACAAGATTCAGGCCCAGACCCTTGGCAATCGAAATAATGGCCAGCACCACCGGAAACTGGGTCGCATCGTCGCGAATTTCAACCACAAATGAGCGGTCAATTTTGAGCGTATGCACCGGAAACCGGTGCAAATAAGACAACGACGAGTAACCGGTGCCAAAGTCATCAATGGCCACCCTCACCCCCAGCTGGCACAACTTTTCCAGCTGCTGGATGGCCGTGTCAGGGTTGCGAATGCAAATGTTCTCGGTCACCTCCACCTCAATCTGCGTCGGATCAATGTTGTGCTGGCTCAGTGTGTTGCTTAACTTGCTGTAAAAGTCGCCACGGTCAAGGTACTGGGGCGACAGGTTCAGTGACAGCATGACCGGCTCTGACGTTTTTGTATTCCATGCCAGCAGATCCAGACAGATGGACTCCAGCATCCAGTCACTGATGGCAATGATCAGGCCACTCTCTTCTGCAAAGGGCAAAAACTCGCCTGCACTGAGGACGCCACGGACCGGATGATTCCAGCGCATCAATGCCTCGGCACCCACAATTTTTTGGGTTTTGACATCGATTTGGGGCTGGTAATACATCTCCAGCTCACCACGCTCAAGCGCCATGTGCAGGCTATGCTCAATTTCAATTTTCTGGCTGGAGACATCCAGCATCGCACGCGTGAAGAACGAGTGGCCGTCTTTGCCCTCAGCCTTGGTGTGGTACATGGCAATGTCAGAGTTGCTGATCAGCTCATCAATCGTCTCGCCATCGGCCGGATAGACCGCAATACCAATGCTCGCTGAAATGTGAATCGTCTTGCCGCCCAACGCAAACGGTTGGCGCAAACTTTCTAGAAATTTTTCCGCCACTAAAATCGCATCTTTGCGGTCTGTGAGCTCGGGCAACACCACCGTGAACTCATCACCCCCAAGCCGCGCCAAGGTGTCGCCACGGCGCAAACATGATTTAAGCCGAATGGCCGCCTGCTGCAGCAACACATCACCCACGGCATGTCCCAGCGTGTCATTCACCAGCTTGAAACGGTCAAGGTCAATGAACATCAGGGCCAACTCAGTGCCGTTTCGCTTGGCCTGAAGCACCGCCAGATTCAAGCGATCGCGAAACAGCACCCGGTTGGGCAAATCGGTCAGGATGTCGTGGTACGCCTGGTACGAAATCAACTGGTCGGCCTTCATGCGGTCGGTGACGTCGCGGGCCACCCCATAGGTGCCATGTAATTCAAACTCCCCCGTATCAGACACGGCAGCATGCTCCAACTGGCTGTAAGAAATGCCCACCAGTTCAATGTTGAAGGTGCGCGCTTCACAATCGGCGTTGCGCGACCTCAGCCGCAACTCGATGTTGCGCGTCAGGCTATAGCGGGTCCAGCCTTCCTTGAAGGCGTAATGCGCACGTTTTTGGTCGTCCGCATGCACCAGCGAAGAGTAGTGCTGCCCAATCAACTCATTGCTCTCGAACCCCAGCAAACGCTGCACCCGGTTGTTGATGATCGTGAAGCAGCCTTCGTGGTTGAGCATGAAGATGATGTCGGGTGAGCTGTCCACCAGGTTGCGGTATTTGGTCTCCGAGCGCTCCAACTGCAAGGCAATGCGCCGGTTATCCGACAACAAGCGGCGCTGCTTCAGGGCATTGTCAATGGTGTTGAAAAGCGCTGCCGGCGAATAGGGTTTGCGCAGGTAATCAAAAGCACCACGCTGCAAGGCACCAATGGCCGCGTCAATGCCAGTCTCGCCACTGGTCACGATCACGTTGGCGTCCATGCCCTGGGCGTTCATGAAATCCATGACCTCATGGCCACCCACATCGGGCAGGCCCAAATCCAGAATCACCAGATCAAATGGCATTTCACTGAGCTTGTGCATGGCCTCGTTGCCGTCTTTTGCGCTGCTCAGCACCAGCCCCCTGCGCTGAAGCAAAGCCTCCAAGCTACTCAGCAACCTGGGCTCGTCTTCAACCAACAACACGTGAGGCGACCGCTCTGTCGACCGCAGCGGTTGGGACCCCGATGCCGACAGGCCAAAAACCGATGGGTCCAAGCCGCTGTCAAACACCAGACCTACTCCAGGCAAGCGTTGTCATGCCATGTCTCTTGTGGACAGCGCAGCAGCCATCGGTCTGACTGCTTTTCTGGCGGGCATAAGTAGCTCAAAAACAGTGCCCTCTTTGCTGCTGCGGCAGCTGATCAAGCCATTGAGCTTTTTCACTAGGCCGTGCACGATGCTCAAGCCCACGCCGCGATTCTTTCCGGGCTTGGTACTCTGTACCGGAGAAAACAGATGAGCCAAAACCTCTGCCGGAATGCCTGGCCCGGTGTCGATCACGCTCAATTCATAAAACGCGCGGCCGTCCCGGTGCACCGAGCCATTGTTCTGCACCACAATCTGGCCGCCCATGGGCAAAGCTTCTACCGCGTTCTTGATCAGGTTGATCAGAATCTGTTTGATCACATCGGCAGGGCCATCAATTTCGGCCGGCTGCTCGGGCATTTGCGCACTGATCTGCACCGAGGGCGGCATGAATTTGCTCTCGCGAAACAAACGCACCAGGTCTCTCACCACACGGTTGATGTCGGTCACGTTTTCCTGCACCTTGGGCACAGCCCCAGCGAACTCACCCAGAATGTTGCTGACCCGGTCAATTTCTTCGTTCAGGATTGAAATCTCGTCTGACAACGGCTCCTGCCGGGCAGATTTTTCGTCCAGCACACCCAGGTAGTTCTTGATGATGGCCAACGGGTTGTTGACCTCGTGCACCATCTTGCGTGAGCTAGACCGGTACTCATCCTTCAAACTGGCAATGCGCCGGTCCATCTCGCCACGGTCCGAGGCAGCGCTGAGCGCGGAAGCGGCCTGTGCCCCAAACGTAACAAGCCACTTTTCCTGACGCTTCAAGTCAGCCATGCGCCAACCCGGCACGCCGGCCACCAGCATGCCCAGGCAACGCGAGGCGCTGGCAATGGGCACACACACCAGACACTCGGCGCCAAAAATCCGCAGCAACTGGTCTTCCGCAATGCTGCGCAAGCCTCTTTCAGGCCCGATGAATGCCGGACGTTTTTGCAAGGCTGACTCGGCCATCAAACCGCCAGCTGACAGCGTGATGGAGAACTCCGCCAACCGTTGCCGATGCTCGCCAAATGACACACCTACCAAAGACTGGCCGCTGCCATTCATCAGAAAAATAACCGTGTCTTCCAGGTTGAACAACATGCGGGCGTTTTGCCGCATGGCGTCCAGCAGTTGCGCGTCGTCCTTCTGGCGGGCCAGCGCCTGGCCCAGCTCAGCCATCAGCGAGCGGTTGCGCATCTCGTCGGTCAAACGTCCCTGCGCCTGGTCACTGACGGAGGCCACTGGTATTTGAACCGGTGGCGCCAAGATATCTTGCACATCAGAAATATCCACACCCAAATACTCGGCGGCCCGCTTGACCTGGGCTGCAGCGCCCTGCACGATCACATCAAGCTCAGCCACCTCAAGTTGGCACAGCTCACCCACGTCTGCAGCCAACGGTTGTTCGGCATCGGCATCACCCATCAAATGCGCCAAGTGCACGATGCGTATCAGCGGGTGGGCTGCCGCCAGGCGCGCCGTGTCTTCGTGGTGGTAAAGCACACTGTCGGCCATGAACGAGTCCAGGTTCCAGCGCTCTATCAGCCAGGCACCCGCTTCGGCATGAGAAATTTGCAGGGTGCGCTGCTCCAGCGTACACAGATCTGCGTTGTCCGCCATCACAAATATGTGCACATAGTCATTGGGCGCGGCAGCCAGCAAGGCCAGGCGGCCTACATCGTGCAGCAAACCCGTCAGGTAAGCCTCTTCGGGCTGCGCGTAATTCATGGCCTTGGCGATCTCACGCGCCAACACAGCCACCGTGAGTGAATGTTTCCAGAAACCACGCAAATCAAGGCCGCTGGAATGCGGGAAATTATTGAACGTCTGGTAAACCGACTCGCTGATCACCAGGGTCTTGATTAACTCCGAACCCAGCACATTGAGGGCCTGCAGCAAACCCACTTTGTTACCGCCCCGGTGGTAAGCCGCGCTGTTGGCCACGCCGAGCACCTTGGCAGTCATACCGGCGTCATTGGCGATCAGCTTGGCCAGCTCGGTCATGCCGGCCTCATCGGCTTCGCACAACTCAATCAATTTGAGAAGAATCTGCGGCATTGCCGGCAGCCTGGCCACCAGCAAGTGATTTCGAATGTCCTGAATGGATTGAGTCATTTTTTATGGATGCACGTGTCAAAGAAATGCACGACAGTCACCAACGTCTGTCCGGCAACTCAAGCCCTCAGATCAACACACCTCAAGCCAGAGTCTTGCCAAAACGCAATATACATGAACTCTTACACAAAGACACAATTAGCCCACCTCTTCGCTATTTTTCTAGGAGCACTTGTGCAGCCTAAAAACAACGAGTCGCATCGGCGACACTGCGATCCATGAAGGCATGGCGTGCCACGATGCAGTCGCAACGACCGGGGTGGCGTCATTGCGAGGCACGTTAGTGGCGTGACAATCCATGTACCAAACCGGAGGCCTCGCACTTTAAACATGCAGGCAAGAAGTACCCCTACGATCACGTACCCACCAAGAAAAAGCCCGCCAGCAAGCCACCTCACTGGTGATTTAACGCAGCAGCGTTTTAGCTACATAGTTAATAGCTATTCATGCATATAAATAAAGGGTTAAAGGCCAAATTTGTTTTGATATCCGTCGCTCAAGCAGCCACAAAGTCCGGTAGCCAGGCGATTTGGCCCAGATGTTGGGCTTTGTCAAAGTAACGGCGGTCGGCGGTGATGAACACGGCATTGGGCGTTTCCAGAGCCAGCGCGTGGTACAGGGTGTCAAACAGGTGATGGCGCAGGCGTATGGCTAATTCGGTAGCTTTTGCGTAAATAGCTGGGCTGTCCATTGTGCTGCGTTCAATGGCCATCAAATCACGCAGGTCGTCTTGTGCATCGTCTTGTTTCAGGCGTGCCAGCACGGCAGCCACTTCGGCAATGAAGTGCGCGGGCGCAAGCAAATGGTGCTGCCCCAGCACGGTCGCCTCAAAAATGGCAAGTGCCTGTTCGGTGTGGTCTTCATCAGGGGATTCGGCGAGAAACCATTTAAGTGCCACGCTGGCATCTACCACCAAGATCACGGGCGACCCTCTTCACGGGCGGCACGCAGCTGAGCTTCGGTGATGGTGGGGGCGTGTTTGCGGCGCGCCAGAATGCGCAGATAGGCCGCCTGGCTGTCTTCTCTGCGCTGAGACCGCTCTATGGCTTCACGCATCAGCTCAGTAATAACGGCACTTTTGTTCTGACCTTCAAAGGTGATGTTGAATGCTTGCTTGACATCTTCAGGCACACTGAAATTGATGGTTGACATGGCCGATCCTTGAGTTGTTGAACTTTTCAACAACATTGTGAGGGTCGGGTGGGGTGTCGTCAAGCCTTATTCGTCGGCACCAGCAACACACACACCCAGCAAAGGCCAACACGGCGCTATGGGTTTGCTTGCAACGAACAATAATCGGTATCTGACCCCAATTATTCCCTCAGAACTTTTAACGTATAAACTCAACTTGACTAACGTTGATTAAGCACACCAAACCAATCATGCAAACCCTAACTCAAGCCCAATTTCAGGCCGCCTTTGTCCATGGAGCGGTTCAATCGGTGGCGCTTGAGCCTGTGGGTTCGCAATTTGCCGTGAAGTTTGTCACCCTCACCGGCGAGGCATCATTGGTGCAAGCGCGCGGTGCGCAGCCACGGCTATTTGGCACAACGGACAGCGCCCTAAAGATGCTGCACAAGCTGGGTGTGCGCCGCATCGTGCTCGAAGGCTTGGAACGTTGGCAGCCCGAGCAAGCGATCGAACATAAGCGCAGCCGTCCCGACCGCACCCAGGCATTGACCCATGCCGCCGAATACGACCGCTGGGTGCGCGCCAAGGTACAGGCAAGCCGCGACGACTCGCTGCCCCCCATTGCCGATGACGACTGGCAATCCATCCGCGCAGAGAAACTGGCCAAGAAGAAAGTATTGGTGGCAGCGCAAACCCAATGAGCTGCCGCGCCTACCGCGTGACTCGCCGGCCCGAATACCGTGAAGACCTTAATGCCATTGAAACCTGGATCGCGCAAGACAACCCTATCGCCGCCGTTGATATTTGGCTTTTAATCGACCAGCAAGTAGACCATTTGGCTGATCCCAACTTTCCCCGACGCACCAGCACGCGAGTCAGTGGGGCTCTTGAACTGATCGCGCATGAAAACTGCATCGTCTATTTCGACCAGAATGAAGACCAGTGCCTTGTAACGGTTCATGCCGTGGTGCATGTGGCCCGGAAAACCCCGTCCATAATGAATCCTCCGACCGCTAAAGCAAACTTGTAGAGGCGGTTTCTCGTTTCACAGACATGTACGACAAGGTGTTACCACCTCAGTGTGCACATCGGCAAAGTCAGATAGCTCTTGTTTGCTGTTGCGCGGTAACGCCGCCTTGTACAGCTTCGCCTCCAGCTCTTGGTCGCTCAGTGTTTGTGCACCGGACCAGTCAACAGCGGCCACACGTGCCAGTGACATGTATTTACCAACCACACTTTTGGATATCTTGAGGTTACGGCCTACTTCGTTGCAGCTCAGGTTGGCCTGCAGTTGCAGGCGCAGGCGCAGGGATTCTCGGATTTGACGCGTGGCTACCCCATGACTTGGAAACGGGCGTTGACAATGCGACCCTTGCCTTTTTGGACTTTGTCCACCGCCGTCTTCATGTTGTCTTAAATGCCCCGCTTTGCGATGCCGCCCAGTGCCGTGAAGCTGCGAGTGTGGGCATCGAACAGCATTTCATGGCCCTGGCTGGGGTAAGCCACCAGCAAGAAGGCTCGGCTGGCACACAGTTTCATGTGGGAGACCTATGCTTTGTAGTAAACCCCGCCTACAACCATGCCTTCCTCACTCCAGTCGAACTGGAAGGCTTCACGCAAGTTCGAACGTCAAGGGGATGGTACCCGGGGTGCTCATGAAGCCATAGCATCCTGTTCGGTTCTGCTAGCGAACACTGTCGTACCAAAAACAACATGCTGAATGTCGCTGCGCGCGCCAACCCGCTTTTTAGTCCAGCAGGCTGGCGGAGCCAGCCGGGGCCAAGGGGAGTTGGCCCCGGCACGTCATCACTTTTTTAGCAAAGTCTAGTGTGTTCTATCATTAATTTCCATGACCCTCCCATCATCGCGATGTTTCTCACTTGCAGCGCTTCGGGTTCGCGGACAGAATACACACAAACACCGAAAGCCAGCGATGGGATTCCAGATCTTCAGGGTCGCCAAGTGCAACCACCGTAACGTCATTGCAATGTCTAAACACGCGCTGCGCGAGGTGAAGGTCCCTAACGCTATCGCTGATGCGCCGCTGCCGGTCGTCATCCAGGGCGTTGGCTCGACACGCGAAGTCCTCGCCCGCATCGCTGCGCTAAAAGCCGTGGCCATTGAAAACGGCCAACGTTGGCGCAAAGACCAGGTCGAAGCTGTCGATGTGTTGGTAACTACAAGCCCTGAAGATATGCAGCGCCTGACGCTCGAAGAGCAAAGCAGCTACTTCAAGAACGCGGTCCAGTTCATTGCCGAGACCTTCGGCGGCATGAAAAACATACTGACTGCCGCGATTCACCGCGACGAAACTACGCCGCACATGCAATTGCTGGTCGCACCAATCGATGCAACCGGCCGCTTTCGCGTCAAAGCGTTTGTCAAATACTCGCGCGACTTGAGCAACATGCAAACCGCTTTCCACGAAAAAGTGGCCAGGCACTACAACCTTGAGCGCGGCGAAATAGGATCCAAAGCCAAACACGTGCCGGTACGCACGTATTACGCACACGCTGCGCAGGTCACTCTTGGCAAAGCTGAGGCACTTGAAGACATCCCGCCGGCCCCTATTCTCACCTGGAAGAATATGTTTTCTGTCGAGTACAAAACTGCAACAGAGGCTCGTGAGGCGACTATCACGCGAAACAATGGCCTACTACCGGCTGTGAAAAAAGAGCGCCTGCAGCTGCGTGCAATGCACCCTAGTCAGCGCGCACACCAAGCAAAACAGTATCGGGAAGTGATACGCTTAAATAAACTTTCTGAAGCTCAAAAAGTAGAAACTGAGAAGCGTATCGAAGACGCCAAAGCAAAAGTCGAAAATGTAATCAATGAGAAATTGGAAGAGGCCGACGCAACGGTCAAAAAGGCAATATTTGAAAGAGATACTGCAAAAATATTCGCATCAGATACTGCGCTTGAAGCTGCAAGAATCCTCGGAAGATTTTCGCAGGTCATGGACAAAGATCACGTTGCGTATTTATCTGAACAACTGGGCATACACCTAAAGCCAGGCGATGACCTGGTTGACATGGTGCGCAAGGCAGGGCTTGCAGAAACGACAATCGAAGCTACTGCACTGCTTGACAAAGCCGCAGACGGGCTTTTAACTAAAGAAGTAGAGGGGTTAGGCAACGGGCTGACGGACACGATCCGCGCACCCTATAGCCGCCCAGGCGCGATTTAAGGCAGCCCAGCGGCATCTGCAACTTGATCAGGCCTTTCTGAATGACCACGCCAAAATTTATGCCGCAGCCCGCCACGCCAATCCAAATCGATGACCGCTATCGAGCATCTTGCGAAACACCCGGTGAGCATCGTCATCGCTTTCGTAGGCCCGCTTGGCATCCGAGTCGTTGACCCACGCTAACACGATGATCTTGCCCTGTGCATGAAAACGAAAGAACAGCCGGTATTGCTGAAAAAATTTAGCGCGAAACCAGTGCCTTCTGTTCTCTCCCAGCGTATTGCCCTGCCGATAATCCGAGCGCGCCGGGTCCTGCGGGATGACGTTAAAGGCCAGTTTGTTGATGGCGGTCAGCCGCTTTGTGGCATTTTTTTTGATGTAGCTGCTTGGGTTATTCCTGCGCAGTGTCTCAACCTGTTCGATGAGGGCATCAAGTTGCGCGAGGAAGACCGGATGCGCAAACACTGTCCAACCGTGAATGACTAGCGGCGATGCGTCGCCAATCATTCATCGTCTTTCGACAACGGGACATCGAGATCGACATCGACAACACCCACCAGTGACTGAATACGCTGATACAAGGCCGAATTGACCGCTTGCACACGATCAGGATGTTGTTTGATGTCTTGCGCCAGAAATCCAAGAAACTGGCCCAGTAGAGGGTCGTCGGCTTCATGCTGTGCGACACGGGTCAGAACCACCTCACCATCGGCACGAACCGTGTAATGGACCTTGTCACGTTTTTCCAGCCGAAGGGCACGGCGCACGATTTCCGGCACCGTGGTCTGGTAACGGTCCGTCAGCACACACACCCGACAAAGGCCAACACGGCGCTGCGGTCTGCTTGCAACGAAAAATAATCGTCATCTGACCCCAATTAGACCCTTTGCTTTACCAATGTAGTAACATAACTACAAAATTCATACAAGGTGCCGTCATGACCATTACAACCTTATCAAGCCGAGAGTTCAACCAGGCCGCGAGCGAAGCAAAACGGGCCGCAAACAATGGGCCAGTGTTCATCACGGACCGGGGCCGGCCAGCTCATGTGCTGATGAGCATGGCGCTTTATCAGAGCCTCACCGCAAGCCGACAGAAGATCGCAGACTTGCTGGCGATGCCCGGCATTGAAGACGTTGACTTTGAGATTGCGCGCTCGCGTGAGCTTGCACGACCTGCGGACTTTTCCTGATGTTCATTCTTGACACCAACGTGGTTTCTGAACTGCGAAAAATCCGCATCGGCCGAGCTGATAAAAATGTGGCGCAGTGGGCCGACAGCGTGGATTGCGCAGACCTGTATTTGTCAGCCATCACCGTGCAGGAATTGGAAATGGGCGTGTTGCTGGCCGAGCGCCGCGACCCACCACAAGGCGCTATTTTCAGGGCTTGGTTTGAGAGCCATGTTTTGCCTGCCTTCGCCGGCCGCATCCTGCCGGTTGATACGGCCGTTGCAAAGCGCGGCGCGGCGCTTCATTTGCCAGACCCGCGCCCCATCATGGACAGTCTGATTGCAGCAACCGCACTCGTTCATGGCATGACCGTAGTAACGCGAAACGTTGCCGATTTTCAATCGTCTGGTGTGTCGCTTCTCAACCCATGGGGGGCTCAATGATCGACGAAAAATAATCGTTATCTGACCCCAAATTATTCCCTTAAACCGTGTAATATTTCCATGGTATATATAAAATGCACGGATGTATACCCGCTTAGCTGCACCAACTCTTCAAAAACTACTTGGCCAGTTTCCTGCCGTCGTTCTGCTGGGGCCCAGACAAGCAGGAAAGACCACGTTGGCCATTGCCGAGCAAAGTCATCATGGCAGCGCGTACTACCTTGACCTTGAACTACCTTCAGCGCGGCGCCAAATGGATGACCCCGAAGCGTTCTTCCTGGCACACCGTCACCAACTGGTGATACTTGACGAAGTGCAACGCTTTCCAGAGTTGTTTGCGGTGTTGCGAGGCATCATTGACCTGCGCCGGCGCGATGGCGAGGCCGCTGGCCAATACCTGTTGCTGGGCTCAGCATCGGGCGTGCTACTGCAGCAAAGTTCTGAGAGCCTGGCTGGTCGGGTCGCTCAGCTTGAATTGACACCCTTTCAATTGAGAGAAGTCTTTGATAGCAGTGCCACTGGCGCGCAAATGCAGTCCTTGTGGATCAGGGGTGGCTTTCCCCTGTCCTGGATGGCGGCAGACGACGCCACCAGCCTGACTTGGCGCGACATGTTTATTGCCACCTATCTGGACAAAGACATTCCCGCCTTGGGCCCGCGTATCCCCATGACAACCTTGCGCCGACTCTGGACGATGCTCGCGCATAACCAGGGAGAGCTGTTAGATCAGTCAAAACTTGCCGCTTCCCTTGCCGTTAGCGGACAGACCGTGAGCCGCTATATAGATCTGCTTTGCGACCTGATGCTGGTGCGCCGCCTTCCCGCCTGGAGTGGCAATGTGGGTAAGCGCCTGGTGCGCGCGCCTAAGGTCTATGTCCGCGACAGCGGCATTGTTCACGCGCTCTTGGGACTGCAAAACTTTGACGCTGTGTTGAGTCACCCGGTGGCAGGCACCAGTTGGGAAGGGTTCGTGATCGAGCAACTGATCGCCGCCGCGCCGCAGGCCCAGGCCAGCTTTTATCGCACCAGCCACGGGGCAGAGGCCGATTTGGTGTTGAATTTCAGAAGCGGTCAGACGTGGGTCATCGAAATCAAACGCTCCTCGGCTCCCACCGTCTCCAAAGGCTACTACCTTGCGGCCAATGACGTGGGCGCAACAAGAAAGTTGCTGGTGGCTCCCGTGGACAGCGGCTACCCGATGAAGGAAGGTGTTGAAGTGATGAACCCACTGATCGCCGCCAATTTGGTTGCCGCTGCCAATTTGTTATAAATTTTCTGGCGATTTTCTGCAGCAGTCACCAGGCCAGCCTACCGCACACTGTCCCGAAACGCATCGGCAAGCATCGGCACCAGCAGCACACTTACCCGACAAACACCAACACGGCGTTTCGGGTCC
>JBBQZG010000067.1:0-16210 GCA_038207945.1 Burkholderiales bacterium | reverse complement strand
TTGACCATGGACTGGACCTTTGACCTGAAGGCCGACGACGTGTTCTGGTGCACGGCCGACATCGGCTGGATCACCGGCCACGCCTACGTGGCTTACGGACCCTTGGCAGCTGGCGCTACCCAGATCATTTTTGAAGGCATCCCAACCTACCCGAACGCGGGTCGTTTCTGGCAGATGATCGAGCGCCACAAGTGCAGCATTTTCTACACGGCACCCACTGCGATTCGCTCGCTCATCAAGCTCGCTGAAAGCGACGAGAAAGTGCATCCGGACCGCTCTGACCTGAGCAGCCTGCGCATCTTGGGTTCGGTGGGTGAGCCGATCAACCCCGAAGCCTGGATGTGGTATTACAAAAACATCGGCCATGAAAAATGCCCGATCGTCGACACCTTCTGGCAGACTGAAACCGGTGGTCACATGATCACGCCGTTGCCAGGCGCTACACCACTGGTTCCGGGCAGTTGCACCTTGCCGCTGCCGGGCATCATGGCTGCCATCGTGGACGAAGCTGGTCAGGACGTGCCTAATGGTTCGGGTGGCATGCTGGTCATCAAACGCCCATGGCCTTCGATGATTCGCACCATCTGGAACGACCCCGAGCGTTTCAAGAGCAGCTATTTCCCGGCAGAAATGGGAGGTACTTACTACCTGGCGGGCGACGGTGCGGTGCGCAGTGAAGACCGCGGCTACTTCCGCATCACCGGCCGTATTGATGACGTGCTGAACGTGTCAGGTCACCGCATGGGCACCATGGAAATCGAATCAGCGCTGGTTGCCAAGACCGACCTGGTGGCTGAAGCCGCTGTGGTGGGCCGCCCTGATGACCTGACCGGTGAAGCCATCTGCGCGTTTGTGGTGTTGAAGCGTGGTGTGCCTACCGGCGATGAAGCCAAGGCCATCGCCAAAGAGTTGCGCGACTGGGTAGCCAAAGAAATTGGCCCAATCGCAAAGCCGAAAGACATTCGTTTTGGTGAAAACCTGCCCAAGACCCGGTCCGGCAAAATCATGCGCCGCCTGTTGCGCTCGCTGGCCAAGGGTGAAACCATCACCCAGGACACGTCCACACTGGAGAATCCGGCCATTTTGGGTCAACTGGGTCAAGCCTACTGATGCTATAGAAAAGAGAGCTTTTAACGCTTGTATTACAAGGGCTAGAAGCACCTTTAACATATATCTCGGTGTGCGATAGGCGTCACAAAAAAAGCCCGCAATTGCGGGCTTTTTTGCAAGCGATCCGTGCGACTACTTCATTGAAAGAATCCACTTCACCAGTGTTTCAGCTTCAGCCTGGCTGACCTGCGGATTGGCCGGCATAGGCACGGCGCCCCAGGTGCCGGAGCCGCCCTTCATGAGCTTGGTGGCCAGCTTGGCAGTGACATCCTGACCCGCGTATTTTTTAGCCACATCTTTGTAGCTCGGCCCCACCACTTTTTTCTCGACGGCGTGGCAAGCCATGCAGTTTTTCTTTTGTGCCAAGGCTTGGTCGGCGAGCACGGGAGCGGCAACAGCGGCGGCGGCGAGCAATACAAATAGAGATCGTTTCATCGTGTTGTCTTTCAAAAAAGTGGGGTAGAGTAGCTCTAACGTCATTGTAGGCGGCAGCGTTGACATGGCATTCCGGATGATTAATTTGCCTGAATAGTGGAGAAACCATGTATTTACTAGGTCTGGGATTGATTTTGTTGCTTTTGAAATATGCCGAAGTAGGGCCGGTGGCGGCCTGGTCCTGGTGGTGGGTGCTTGCCCCGTTTGCGCTGGCGATGGCGTGGTGGGCGTGGGCCGACAGTTCGGGTTTTACCAAGCGCAAGGCCATGGAAATTGAAGACAAGCGCCGCGATGCCCGCCGTGAGCGCACAAAAAATGCGCTTGATGCCAATTTTCAGAAGACGCGCAAACGTTAAACCAGTCACCTTGACACTGGCACGGGCATTCAACGCACTGACCTTGTCGGCCATAATTGATGCTCAGTCGCACCTGTTTTTCACCTTCACTCATCACGAATCACCATGCCTGCCTACCGCTCCAAAACCTCCACCGCTGGCCGCAACATGGCGGGCGCCCGCTCGCTCTGGCGCGCCACCGGCATGAAGGACGGCGATTTTGAGAAGCCAATCATTGCCGTGGTCAACTCCTTCACGCAGTTTGTGCCCGGACACGTTCATCTGAAAGACCTGGGGCAACTGGTCGCGCGCGAGATTGAAGCGGCGGGCGGCGTGGCCAAAGAGTTCAACACCATCGCGGTGGACGACGGCATCGCCATGGGTCACGACGGCATGCTGTACTCGCTGCCAAGTCGCGACATCATTGCCGACTCGGTCGAATACATGGTCAACGCGCACTGTGCCGATGCGATGGTCTGCATCTCCAACTGCGACAAGATCACTCCCGGCATGCTGATGGCCGCCATGCGTTTGAACATTCCTGTGGTGTTTGTCTCAGGCGGCCCGATGGAAGCCGGCAAAACCAAGCTGGGTGTCTTCAAGATCGACCTGGTGGATGCCATGGTCATGGCGGCCGACCCCAAGGTGTCTGACGAAGAAATGGATGAGGTGGAGCGCTCCGCTTGCCCCACCTGCGGCTCCTGCTCTGGCATGTTCACGGCGAACTCCATGAACTGCCTGACTGAGGCCCTGGGCTTGTCGTTGCCCGGTAACGGCACCGTGGTGGCCACGCACGCCGACCGCGAGCAGTTGTTCAAGCGCGCTGGTCGTGTGGCAGTGGCACTGTGCGAGCGCTTCTACGAGCATGACGACGAGTCTGTGTTGCCGCGTTCCATGGGTTTCAAGGCGTTTGAGAACGCCATCACCCTTGACATCGCCATGGGTGGCTCGACCAACACCATTCTGCACATCCTGGCGATTGCCCAGGAAGCCGAAATCGACTTCACTCTCAAAGACATCGATCGCCTTTCGCGCTCGGTGCCGCAGCTGTGCAAGGTTGCACCCAACACGCCCAAGTACCACATTGAAGACGTGCATCGCGCCGGTGGCATCATGGCCATCCTGGGCGAGTTGGACCGTGCCGGCAAGCTGCACACCGACGTGCCCACTGTGTATTCAAAGACGATGAAGGACGCGCTGGACGAGTGGGATATTGCGCGCAATCCGAGCTTGGAGGTACAAACCTTTTACCGGGCTGGTCCGGCCGGAATCCCGACCCAGGTGGCGTTCAGCCAGAAGACCCGTTATCCGAGCCTGGACACCGACCGCGCCGAGGGTTGCATCCGCTCGGGTGAGCACGCCTTTTCCCAGGAAGGTGGCTTGGCCGTGCTGGTAGGCAATATTGCGCTCAATGGCTGCGTGGTGAAAACCGCGGGTGTGGACGAATCGATCATGGTGTTTGAGGGCCCAGCCCATGTGACCGAGTCGCAGGACGAGGCTGTGGCCAATATTCTTGACGATCAGGTCAAGGCGGGTGACGTGGTGATCGTGCGCTATGAGGGTCCCAAGGGTGGGCCTGGTATGCAGGAAATGCTTTATCCAACGTCGTATATCAAGTCCAAGGGTCTGGGCAAGGCGTGTGCGCTGCTGACGGACGGGCGCTTCTCCGGCGGCACCTCTGGCCTGTCGATTGGACACGTGTCGCCCGAGGCCGCAGCCGGTGGCGCCATTGGTCTGGTGCGCAATGGTGACCGCATCCGCATAGACATTCCGAACCGCCGAATTGATGTGTTGCTCTCCGATGAGGAACTGGCCAAGCGCAGAGTCGAGCAGGATGCCAAGGGCTGGAAGCCGGCACTGCCCCGCAAGCGCAAGGTGTCCGCCGCGCTCAGGGCTTACGCCAAGCTGGTGATGTCGGCCGACAAGGGCGCAGTGCGCGACCTCTCACTGCTTGAAGATTAATGCTGATTCATCCGCAAATTGATCCTGTGGCCCTGCAGTTGGGGCCGCTCGCCGTGCATTGGTACGGCCTGACCTACCTCGCTGCGTTTGGCCTGTTCATGCTGCTGGGCGTTCGGCGCCTGCAGCATAAGCCATACGCCTCCATGCGCGGGGCGCAAGCCTGGAGCCGTCGCGACGTCGAAGACATTTTGTTTCTGGGTGTGATGGGCGTGGTGCTGGGCGGGCGTTTGGGCTACTGCCTTTTTTACAAGCCTCTGTATTACGCCGCGCACCCGCTGGAGATATTTGCGGTGTGGCAGGGGGGTATGAGCTTTCACGGTGGCATGCTGGGTGTGATCTTGGCCATGCTCTGGTTCGGCCGCAGCCGCGGTAAACCCATGTTGCAGGTCACGGATTTTGTGGCGCCTTGTGTACCCACGGGTTTGGCTGCAGGGCGGGTTGGCAATTTCATCAATGGTGAGTTGTGGGGCCGCGTGGCCAGCCCGGACTTGCCGTGGGGCATGGTGTTCAGGGGTGCTGGTGACATGCCGCGACATCCGTCGCAGATTTACCAGTTTTTACTGGAAGGCTTGTTGTTCTTTGTGTTGTTATGGTGGTATGCACGCACACCACGTGCGCAGGGGCAGGTGTCTGCCGCATTTTTGTTTGGCTACGGTTTGTTCAGGTTCATTGCAGAATTTTTCCGTGAGCCAGACGCGCATTTAGGCCTGCTGTCGCTGGGCATGAGCATGGGGCAGTGGCTGTGTGTGCCGATGATTCTGGGCGGCATGGGTCTTTGGTGGTGGGCCAGGGCACAGTCAAATAATTTAGGTAAAAAAAGCCTCTAGCCCTTGATCAGTATGCGCTAGTAGCTATATTTATCATAGCTTCCAAAATTTCTTATGTCAGCAAAAATTCAGTTTGAACAAGCGGATGGGCTGGCGCGTGTGACTTTAAGTTACCCCAAGCGCTTTAACGCCATGTCTCGCGCCATGTGGCGCGAGTTGCGCACCGTGTTTGAGCAAATTCAGCAAAGCCCGAATCTGCGCTGTGTGATGGTCGTTGGGCACGGAGCCAACTTTTGTGCCGGTGGTGACATCTCTGAATACGCCAGCTTTCGCTTCGAGGAAGCTTCCTTGCGTGAATTTCATGAGGGTGAGGTGTGGGGTGCTTTGAGCGCCATGTTGGCGTGCGACGTGCCCATGGTGGCGCAAATTGCCGGCAACTGCATGGGCGCGGGGGTGGAGATTGCCAGCTGTTGCGACATACGCCTGGCGGCAGAGTCAGCCCAATTCGGTGCACCGATTGCGCGGCTGGGTTTTCCAATGGCGCCGCGTGAGGCAGCGCTGGTGTCGCGCGAGCTGGGCAACGTCACAGCGCGCCAGATGTTGCTTGAAGCCGCCGTGTTCAGCGCGCCTGAGATGCTGCAGCGTGGCTTTTTGAGCCGTGTCGTCGCGGATGTGGATTTGGCCACCCTGGTACAGGCGACAGTGCAGCGCATCAGCCTGTTGGCACCGCAGGCGGCACGTTTGAACAAGCAGACGCTTCGGGCATTAAATCCTGTTCTAGCATTTATAGATAAAGCGCGTGAAGCTACAAATGTAATAGCTGCCTCGGACCCAATATCCGCACTTCAGGCCACTGCGTATGCCTATGCTGACAGCGCAGAGCAGCGTGAGGGCATTGCCGCATTTCTGGAAAAAAGGCCTCCCAGGTTTTAAAACCCGGCCGGCTGCCCCAGTGATCACCTGCCTGAAAAGAGAAGAACACCTGTGTCTGAAGCTTCTGCCAACCTCTATGCCCACCTGCGTCAAGCCTTTCCAGATGATCTGGATGTCACCGCCGTAGAAACGGATGCAGGCCATTTCTACACTTGGCGCGACCTGGACCGTGGATCAGCCATGCTGGCTAATCTATTGCAGTCGCTGGATTTGCCAGCGGGTTCGCGTATCGGGGTGCAGGTCGAAAAATCTGTCGAGGCGGTCATGCTGTACCTGGCCACGTTACGAGCTGGCTATGTTTTTTTGCCGCTGAATGTGGCCTACCAAAGCGCTGAAATGACGTATTTCATCGGCAATGCCGAGCCGGCTGTGGTGGTGTGCAGCGCAAATAACTTTTGCTGGGTCAGCACACTGGCGTTCAAAGCGGGGACACGCTGGGTGTTCACGCTGAACGATGACCGTACCGGCTCATTGCTGGCGCGCGCCGCCGACGCCCCGGATCAGCACGTGGTGGCCGCCAAGAAGCCCGACGATGTCGCTGTGATCATCTACACCAGCGGCACCACGGGTCGCTCCAAGGGCGCCATGTTGACGCATGGCAACATGCTCAGCAACGCACGGGTGCTCAAGGATTATTGGGGCTGGAGAAGCGCACGAGAGGTTGGGGATGTGCTGATCCACGCCCTGCCGATTTTTCACGTGCATGGACTGTTTGTGGCGATCCATGGTGCGCTGATCAATGGCAGCAAGATGATCTGGTTGGCCCGGTTTGACCCGAAAGTGGTGCTTGCGCACCTGCCACGTGCCACGGTTTTCATGGGTGTGCCCACGCTGTATGTGCGCTTGTTGGCGGAGCCGGGCCTGACCAAAGAGGCCACACAGCACATGCGACTGTTCATTTCAGGGTCTGCGCCTTTGCTGCTCGATACCTTCAAGGCTTGGCAGGAGCGTACCGGCCACGCCATTCTGGAGCGGTACGGCATGAGCGAAACCATCATGCTCACCTCCAATCCCTATGTGGGTGAGCGGCGTGGCGGTACAGTGGGTTTTCCTCTGCCTGGGGTGAGCTTGCGCGTGGTCGACGCGCGGGAACACGCTGTGCTGTCGGATGAGGTTGGCGACATTCAGGTCAAAGGGCCCAATGTGTTTTCTGGGTATTGGCGCATGCCGGAAAAAACGGCTGAAGAGTTCACCGCAGACGGTTTTTTCAGGACGGGTGATGTCGGTAAATCCGACGCGAATGGCTATGTGACAATCGTGGGCCGCAGCAAAGACCTGTTCATCAGCGGTGGTTACAACGTGTATCCCGCTGAACTTGAGAGTTTTATCAACGACTTGCCCGGGGTGGCCGAGAGCGCAGTGGTGGGTGTGCCGCACCCCGACTTTGGCGAAGTGGGTGTGGCAGTGGTGGTGCCACGGCCAGGAGTCAAGCTCGACCCGGCGCTAATTCTGGGCGCACTGAAGGTCAGCTTGGCCAACTACAAGGTACCCAAAGCCTGTCATGTGGTGACCGATTTACCGCGCAACAGCATGGGCAAGGTGCAAAAGAATGTGCTGCGCGACCAATACCGTAACGGTGAAAACCGTTAGTATTTCCCAAGTTCAAATCACGTGAAGGTGCCATGCAAGTTATTCAAGCCATGACGATCACCCACTTGATGGAACGCACCGCTACCGATCTGTCATGAAGGTCTTGCACCATGCATAAGTTGCTCTTGCGTCAGACCCGGCGGCTGCTGGGGGCTGCAGAGGACCAGTTGCCCGCTGTATTTTCCGAGTTGCGGCAATTGGCTTCGGCACCCGGCGTGTCTGAAGGCGCGGCGCATGTGCTGCTTGGTTTGCAGGATTTTTTGGCGCGGGTGCAAGAAGCCTATGAGCTCAATGACCGCGACCTCGACTTGAAGACGCGCAGTTTGCAACTCAGCTCGATCGAGTTGTCACACACCAACGACCGCCTTCGCCTGGAGCTCGACAGCCGAACCCGCGCCATCGATTCCCTGCGCGAGACGGCCAACAACCTGCTGCGCACAGAAGATGCGGACATGCCACCTTTGCAGGATGACAACCTGGAGTCGTTGTCGCAATTGATGTCCGAACTGGTGCGCCAGCGCGAAATTGGTCAGCGGGATTTGCAGGCAGCACTGTCAGATCTGGCCAAACAAAAATTTGCGTTGGACCAGCACGCCATTGTCAGCATCACTGATGTGGCTGGTTGCATCACCTATGCCAATGACAAGTTTTGCCAAATCAGTGGTTACTTGCGTGAAGATCTGCTGGGGAAAAACCACCGCTTGATCAATTCGGGCGTGCAGCCCAAGGGTTTTTTTGAAACTCTGTGGAAGACCATTCTGGCAGGCCAGGTATGGCACGGTGAAATCTGTAACCGGGCAAAAAATGGTGCGCTGTATTGGGTGCAGGCCACCATCGTGCCGCTGCTCGATGATCAGGGCGCATCCGAACAGTTCATTGCCATCCGCACGGACATCACAGCGCGCAAACGCATGCAGGCGGCAGTGGCGCAGGCTGAAAGTCGGGTGCGCCGGATCACCAATGCCGTGCCGGGCGTGGTGTACCAGTGTGAGGTCGGGCATGGGCGGGTTCGCTATACGTTTTTGAGTGACCGCCTAGAGGAGATTCGCGGGCTTGACCGTAAGGCACTGCTGGCTGATGGTGGCCTGGCGATTTCACAAATTGTGGATGAAGACCGTGGCTGGTGTCTGGCAGGCGTGTTGGCTGCAGGGGCTGAACGCATCGCTTGGCAGGGCGATTACCGGGTGCGAATGCCTGATGGCAGTTTGCGCTGGATCCGTTCCCAGATCAACCCGGAGCCTGACTTGGCCGAGGACGGTGCCACGGTGTTCACTGGTATTTGGCAAGATGTGACGCAATTGAAAGAAGCTGGCGAGCGCCTGCGCGAGGTCAGTGAGAGTATTCCCGTGGTGGTGTTCCAGTATCGTCTCTGGGCTGATGGTCGACAAAGTTTTCCGTTTTGCAGCAGCGTGGCAGAACAAATTTGTGGCCTGTCGCCACAAGATGTGATGGCTGACCCGGCACTGTTTTTTGACCAGATTGACTTGGAAGACCAAGAGGTTTTTGAGCAGGCGTTCATCACTTCCGCCAAGTCACTGGTGCGTATTTCGCTGGATTTCCGCATGCAACACAAACGCACGGGTGAGCTGATCTGGGTGCACGGAGAGTCCTTGCCAAGGCGTGTGGCGGATGGTGGTGTGATCTGGAATGGCTACCTGGCTGACATTTCGCAGGTGAAGCAGGCGTCTGAGGAGTTGCGCCGTGCCAAGGAGGCCGCTGAAGTGGCCAACCTTGCCAAATCCGACTTTCTGGCCAACATGAGTCATGAAATACGCACACCCATGAACGGTGTGATCGGCATGACCGAGCTGGCCCTTGACACGCATCTGACGGATCAGCAGCGCGGGTATCTTGAGATTGTCAAATCGTCGTCGGATGCGTTGTTGCGTGTCATCAACGACATTCTTGATTTTTCAAAAATCGAGGCAGGCAAGTTGCTGATTGAAAAAATCCCATTTAACCTGAGGCAAATGTTTGGTGAAACATTGAAGACGTTAACGGTGCGCGCCCAAGCCAAGGGACTCAAACTGGTCTTTGACATGGCGCCCGATGTGCCAGCGGCTGTCGTGGGCGACCCAGGACGGTTACGCCAGATTTTGATGAATCTGATTGGCAATGCCCTGAAATTTACCGAGCACGGTGAAGTTGTGGTGACCGTGGCTGTGCTTCAGGTGCCTGGCAAATTACCGTTGTTCAAGTTTTCAGTGAAGGATTCAGGTATGGGTATTCCAGCCTCCAAGCTGGACAGCATTTTTGAGGCGTTTTCTCAGGAGGACAGCAGCATCACCCGCCGCTTTGGTGGAACTGGCTTGGGGTTGTCAATTTCAGCGCGGCTGGCTGAAGCCTTGGGCGGCCAAATTTCGGTGCAAAGCGAACTGGGGCGGGGGAGCAAATTCGACGTTTTGATGCCGATGGCGCTTGACACTGAAAGTGATGCGCGTAGTGACGAGGCAGATGGCTTGGCAGCTCCCTCCAGTATTTCAGAAATCCGGCCAGCGATGGATATCTTGCTGGTGGAGGATCATCTGATCAACCAGATGCTTGCCACCGCGTTGCTCGAACGCTGGGGTCACCACGTCACGATAGCGGGTGACGGGCAAATGGCGCTTGAGGCGCTGGCGCAGCATCGGTTTGATCTGGTGCTCATGGACATGATGATGCCGGTGATGGATGGCCTGGAAGCCACTCAACACATTCGGGCTCAAGAGCCAGAGGGTGAACATTTGCCGATTGTGGCCATGACAGCCAACGCCATGCCGGTAGACCGGGCGCGTTGCCTTCAGGCAGGTATGGATGACTACATCTCCAAGCCAATTGAGCTTGCCGAGCTTCAGCGTGTGTTGACCCTGTTTGCCCCCGTGTATTCCAATTTTGGCGCGCCAAATGACATGCATCGCCTGTCCGCAGACGCCACTGGTTACAAACCTGAGGCGTTGGCTGCTGATTTTGATTATGAAAAGGCACTGGCGGCATCAGATCAGGACGTGGTCGATATCGTGGCGGATGTCTTCGCACAACAATGGCCGCTTGACATGAAAAAAATGACAGAGGCGTTGGCTGGCGGTGAGATGTCGCCGCTGATGCATACAGCGCACGCACTCAAAGGCACCTTGGGGCTGTTCGGGGCCAGGCCCGCAGCCGAGTTGGCGCAGGAGCTTGAGAAGCTGGCGACAGCGGGTGCTTCAACACAAATCGGGCAGTTGGCTGTCTCATCAGCGACTATGTCGGAAAAGCTGCTGTTGTTGCAGGCTCAAATTGAGCATTTGTTGACCGCTTTGCGATGCCGGAACGCCCGGGCACCGTAAGGTGGTGATACATTGTCTTGAAACCTGTAAAACATACCAACAGGTATCTTTCGCCAGAGCTGTGCTGCTTGTATTCTGAAAACCGACCATGACTAACAAAGTGCTGATTGTTGACGACGCAGAAATCAACCTGATTTTGTTTGAGGCTCTGGTTCAGCGGATCGGTAATTGTGAACCCGTCAAGTTCGCTCATGCACCCACGGGTTTGGCTTGGGCGCAGACCCATGACATTGATCTGGTGATCGTGGATTACATGATGCCGGAACTTCATGGCATTGACTTTATTCACCAATTGCGCGCGACAAAAGGCAAAGAAGACGTGCCGGTCTTGATGATCACAGCCAACGACCAGAAGCAGATTCGTTACCGGGCGCTGGATGCGGGTGCCACTGACTTTCTGACCAAACCGGTCGACAAAATTGAATTCATGGCACGCGCGAACAACATGCTGCAGTTGGGCGCGAGCCGCAAGGCGCTGGCGGATCGGGCTGACTGGCTGGCCGCAGAGGTACGCAAAGCCACGTTTGAGATCGTTCAACGTGAGCGCGAGACCGTCGTGCGCCTGTCCAAGGCAGCGGAGTACCGTGACCCCGAGACCGGGGCGCACATTTTGCGTATGGCGCACTACTCGGAATCGATCGCCAAAGGCTTGGGTCTGACGCAAGCTCAGCAAGAATTGTTGCTTGAAGCTGCCCCGATGCATGACATTGGCAAAGTGGGTATTGCGGACCACATTTTGCTCAAGCCAGGGCGGTTGAGTCCTGACGAGTTCGAGATCATGAAGCAGCACGCGATGTTTGGCTATGAAATCCTCAAAGGCAGTTCATCCAAAGTGCTGCAGGCCGGGGCTGAAATAGCCAGGGCACATCATGAAAAATTCGACGGTTCAGGCTATCCGAATAAACTGGCTGGCGAAGCCATACCCATCTTCAGCCGGATCGTCGCCGTGGCAGACGTGTTTGACGCGCTGACCTCTGAGCGACCCTACAAGAAAGCCTGGACGCTGGAACGTGCCGCTGAACACATCAAGGCCAGTGCGGGCACCCACTTTGACCCGCAATGTGTTTCCACATTTTTTAAAAACTGGGACCAGGTGCTCAAAATTCGTCAACAATTCCAAGACCATCTTTGAGAAATTAGCTATTATTTTAGTAGCTACAAGTGCATATTTTATAAGGGCTAGCGCAATATTATCTTAAAACAAGCACGGGAATATGAGAATGTGTCAACACTTGCTGGGTTTCACTGCCCAACAGAAGCCGCTTGACGCCTCTGCGGCCATGCGAGGCCATCACAATCAAATCACATTTATGCTTTTTAGCGGTAGCAATCACTGCATCAGACACCACGTCTGACTTGATCGTGAGCGCGCGGGTTTTTACGCCCTGTAACTCGGCAACTTTCTTGACTTCGTCGACCACGGACTGACCCTCATCTGCCCATTGCTCTTCGATGCGGCCCACTTCTGCCGCCTGAAGCGCCAAGCCACCTTCAAAATAGCTTTGTGGATAACGCGGCACCACTTTGAGCGCAACCAGACTTGCACCTGTCAGAGCTGCCAGAGAAATAGCGCTGCTGACGGCTTTCTTGGACAGGTTTGAGCCATCAGTGGCCACAAGAATTTTGTCGTACATGATTGCGTCTCCTTTGAGTTGAAAACTTAAGCATAACCTTACACTTGGGGCCATTCTTGATATATCTCATGCATCTAGCTCGTGTCCTCAGTTAACCTTCGCCGAATGTCTTCTACTGCCCTCAGTTTTCCAGCCGCTGATGATCCCAAAACGTCAGATGCGCAGTTTGGCCCCGATGTTTTGCGCGTTGAGGCTGACGCGTTGACCACACTGCAACTGCTTGACAGTGAGCAGGAGTGGACCGCCTTTAGCCGTCCGGATGCGCAACAGGTTGGGTGCTGGGAATCCAATGTGCTCATTGAAGGCATGCACTGCGCGGCATGTGCGCTCACGATTGAAGATGTGCTCAGGGGCGTGCCAGGTGTGCTCAAAGCCGAGGTGAGCGCAGGCAGCCACCGAGCCAAAGTGGTGTGGTCGGAGCAGTCGGTTGCGCCTTCAGGCTGGATGCAGGCGGTGCAAGGTGCGGGTTATCGGGCGCTTCCAGCCAATGATGCCTTTGCCCGAGAGCGCCGTCTTGTCGAGTCGCGCAAAGCTTTGTGGCGGATGATGGTGGCGGGTCTGTGCATGATGCAGGTGATGATGTACGCCTACCCTGCCTACATCGCAGAGCCGGGTGATTTGTCAGCGGAGTTGGAGCAATTGCTCCGCTGGGCGTCCTGGGTGCTGACTTTGCCCGTGATCCTGTTTTCCTGTGGACCATTTTTTAGCAGCGCCTGGCGCGATGTGCAGCACCGGCGCATCAGCATGGACTTGCCCGTGGCGCTAGGCATGCTGATCACGTTTGTGGTCAGCACAGCGGGTACGTTTGACCCCACTGGAATTTTTGGCGCTGAGGTCTACTTTGACTCCCTCACCATGTTTGTCTTTTTCTTGTTGGCCGGGCGCTGGCTGGAATTGCGCCTGCGCGATAAAACAGCCGGGGCTCTGGAAGCTTTGATGAACCGGCTGCCTGACAGCGTAGCCAGACTCAATGCCGATGGCGAGTTTGAACGCGTGCCGGTGCGGCGTCTGCAGAGTGGCGATGTGATTCGCGTGCTGCCGGGCGAGGCATTTCCTGCTGATGGGGTATTGCTTGAGGGCAACACGTCTGTCGATGAGTCATTGTTGACGGGGGAGTCGCGACCGTTGGCCCGCAACGTCGGTGATGAGGTGATTTCTGGCAGCCACAATCTCGCTGCCGTGGTCCGAATGCGGGTTGACAGGGTGGGTGAGCAAACGCGTTTTGCCCAAATTGTCAATCTGATGGAAAGTGCATCAACCACCAAACCACCTCTCGCGCGCCTTGCTGACAGGATAGCCAAGCCTTTTTTGGCTGGTGTGCTGGTTGCTGCCGGTCTGGCTTGTGCTTTCTGGTGGCAAACCGACCCTGAGCGTGCGTTGATGGTTGCGGTATCGGTGTTGATTGTGACTTGTCCCTGTGCACTTTCTTTGGCGACACCCGCCGCCATGCTGTCGGCAGCGGGTGCGTTGGCCAAGCGAGGTGTATTGGTGCGCCGACTTGACGCGTTTGAGTCGCTGGCAGCGGTTGACACTGTGATGTTTGACAAGACCGGCACACTGACTCGGGACGTCATGGTGCTCGGTTCGATGGCGGTGCGGGTGGGTGAGTCAGAGCAGCAGGCGCTGGCCATGGCGGCGGCGCTGGCGCAACATTCGTTGCACCCGGCTTCCAGAGCCATTCAAACAGCTGCGAAGCTGGTCGGGTCGCCGCCCTCCTGGCGGGCAGATAAGGTCGAGGAAAAAGCTGGGCAGGGCGTCAGTGGCTTGGTGGGTTTGGGAGATGCGTCAGTACCCGCTAGGGTGCTGAGACTGGGGTCTGCTGATTTTTGTAGCCTGCCTGCCGCGGATGCCACAACCCTGCGGGTTTATTTAAGTGATGACCAGGGTTGGTTGGCAAGCTTTGAGTTGCAGGAGGACATCCGCCCGGATGCAGCTGAAACTGTAGCTGCCTTGCAACGCCAGGGGATCAGCGTCTATTTGTTGTCGGGGGACGCCAGTGATGCAGCGCTGCGTGTTGCTGAAAAAGTTGGTATTTCAAACGTCAAGAGCCATTGTTCGCCGCAGGAGAAACTCGATTTTTTACGTGAATCGCAGGTCAGGGGGCACAAGGTCGCAGTTGTGGGAGACGGCTTGAATGACGGTCCCGTGCTGGCGGGTGCGCATGCGTCTTTTGCATTTGGTCAAGCCGTGCCACTGGCGCAAGCGCAGGCCGATTTTCTGGTGTCAGGCAGCCGTTTGACTAATGTGGTCGAATCACTGGTGTTATCGCGCCGCACGCTGTCCGTGGTGCGACAAAATTTATGGTGGGCGGCCATTTACAACGCTGCGTGTGTACCCTTGGCTATTGCCGGTATGCTTCCCGCTTGGCTGGCGGGCTTGGGGATGGCGAGTAGCTCATTGCTGGTGGTGCTCAATGCTTTGCGTTTGTCAAATGATGCGCAGTTTGAACGGAAATTCTGATGGACATCTTATATATGCTGGTCCCGCTTTCGGTTGTTTTGGTTTTTTTGATCATCGGAGGAATCTGGTGGGCCATTTACCGTGGTCAATTTGATGACATCGAGCAAGAAGGGGAGAGAATTCTTAAGGATGGATAAGAATTCTGTAACAATTTGATTTGTATCAAATGGCGCGCGACATGTCTCGTGCAAACTATCGCTTAGATAAACTGAAAAGAGGTGAACATGGCATTTGCAAATTCGCAGGCAACGACTTACAACGACAAAGTTGTAAGGCAGTTCGCCATCATGACCGTCGTATGGGGCGTGGTTGGTATGCTGGTTGGCGTGATCATCGCTGCCCAGCTGGCTTGGCCAGAGCTTAATCTGGGTATTTCGTATTTGTCCTTCGGGCGTTTGCGTCCTCTGCACACCAATGCAGTGATTTTTGCGTTTGGTGGTTGCGGTCTCTTTGCGACTTCATATTACGTTGTTCAGCGAACATGCCAAGTTAGAATTTTCAGTGACAAACTGGCGGCTTTCACCTTTTGGGGATGGCAGGTTGTGATTTTGGCTGCAGCGATTTCTTTGCCCATGGGTTTCACCGCAGGCAAAGAGTACGCTGAGCTTGAGTGGCCCATCGACATTTTGATTACTTTGGTGTGGGTGTCTTACGCAGTGGTGTTTTTTGGCACCGTCGGAACGCGCAAGGTCAAGCACATTTATGTGGCCAACTGGTTTTTTGGCGCGTTCATTTTGGCTGTGGCATTGCTGCACCTGGTGAACAGCGCGGCCATACCTGTCAGCATTACGAGCATGAAGTCGTATTCTGCTTATGCGGGTGTACAAGATGCCATGGTGCAATGGTGGTACGGGCATAATGCTGTGGGCTTTTTCTTGACCGCAGGTTTCCTTGGCATGATGTATTACTTCATTCCCAAGCAAGCAGGTCGTCCGGTTTATTCTTACCGCCTGTCCATCGTTCACTTCTGGGCGTTGATCTTCACTTACATGTGGGCGGGACCGCACCACTTGCATTACACCGCTTTGCCTGACTGGACTCAGTCTGTCGGTATGGTGTTTTCGCTGATTCTGTTGGCACCCAGCTGGGGTGGCATGATCAACGGCATCATGACGCTGTCGGGCGCTTGGCACAAACTGCGCGATGACCCCATCTTGCGTTTCTTGATCGTGTCGCTGTCTTTCTATGGCATGTCCACCTTCGAAGGTCCAATGATGGCCATCAAAACGGTGAATGCCTTGTCTCACTACACTGACTGGACTGTTGGACACGTTCACTCTGGCGCTTTGGGTTGGGTGGGTCTCGTCACTATGGGTTCCATGTATTACCTGATCCCCCGTCTGTTTGGCCGCAACCAGATGTTCAGTGTGAAGGCCATTGAGGTGCACTTCTACATGGCCACCATCGGCATCGTGCTTTACATCGCCGCGCTTTGGATTGCCGGTGTCATGCAGGGTCTGATGTGGAGGTCTATCAATCCTGATGGCACCTTGACCTACACCTTTGTGGAGTCCGTCAAAGCCAGCTACCCGTTCTATGTATTGCGTTTGGCAGGTGGCTTGCTTTATCTGTCGGGCATGATCATCATGCTGTGGAACACGGTCAAGACGGCGACTGCAGGCCGCTCGGTAAACGTTGCCATTCCTTCAGTTCTTGCTCACGCTTGAGGTAAAAAAATT
>JBBQZG010000066.1:0-16533 GCA_038207945.1 Burkholderiales bacterium | reverse complement strand
TTCGAGGCCTGTTACTACCAGCCGCTGGCATGGTGCATTGCCAACGGCTACACACGCTTTGAAGGCGGGGCCCAGGGTGAACACAAACTGGCGCGTGCCCTGCTGCCCGCCAAAACCACCAGTGCCCACTGGCTGGCGCATCCGGGGTTCGCCAGTGCCGTCAATGATTTTTTAACCGCAGAGGGACAGGGGATGACGCAGTACATGGATGAGCTCAAGCAGCACAGCCCATTCAAGTCAAGCTGAACGCACATTCGCCCAGCGGGCTGGGCTGCTGCACCAAGTCAACTCAACACCTGTCAGGCCTGGACCGTGATTTGGGTTTGCACACCCAAGCCTTGTACGCCCAAGCGCATGGTCTGCCCGGCGCGCAAAAAAACTGGCGGCTTTTGCCCCATGCCAACGCCGGGCGGCGTGCCGGTCGAGATCACATCACCCGGC
The DNA here is from genome assembly GCA_038207945.1 of Burkholderiales bacterium. GTDB lineage: Bacteria > Pseudomonadota > Gammaproteobacteria > Burkholderiales > Burkholderiaceae_C > Rhodoferax. Next base: position 16,092 of record JBBQZG010000066.1, on the reverse strand, counting down.
TGCAAACTCATGAACTGGCTTAAATAACTGATCAAAAACGGCACCTGGTAGACCATGGTGGCAGTGCTGCCGTTTTGCATGCGTTGGCCGTCCACCTCCAGCCACAGCGCAAGATTTTGCGGGTCTGAGACTTCATCTGCAGTGACCAGCCAGGGGCCAAGCGGGCCAAAGGTGTCGCAGCCCTTACCCTTGTCCCAAGTGCCGCTGCGGTTCAACTGGTAGTCGCGCTCGGACACATCGTTCATCACGCAATAACCCGCCACATGGTGCATCGCATTGGCCTCGGCGATGTAACGGCCGCCCTTGCCAATGACCACAGCCAGCTCCACTTCCCAGTCGGTTTTGACCGAATCTCGCGGAATTTGCACGGCGTCATCGGGCCCGCACAAGGCGCTGGTCCATTTGTTGAACACCACCGGCTCAGGCGGCACCGGCATGCCGGATTCCGCCGCATGGTCGGCATAGTTCAGGCCAATGCAAATGCACTTGCCCACCTGCCCCACGCAGGCACCCAGGCGCATGTCCTTTTGCGGCATGCCAGCCACCAGGGGCAGGTCTTCCAGTTTGAGGCTTCGCAAATTGTCCAGGCTGGCAGGCAACAACACGGCACCCGCAATGTCAGGCACCACGGCACTCAAGTCCCGCACCCGACCCTGGGCGTCCAGCACACCCGGCTTTTCCTGGCCGAACGGCCCGTAGCGCAATAACTTCATGGCAGGTCTTTCTGAATCAATGAAATTTGCAGTCTAACTTTCGTCGCCGTCAAGCCACCCTAAAACGACAACGCCTGCAAGTTTGAACACTTGCAGGCGCTATATGTTTAATACCTACTTACGCAATCAGCATAAGGGCTAAAGCCATAAAAGGCTTGAATTATTTGTGAGACGCGTCGTAGTTGGCAATGCCTTCAAGGATTTCCTGCTTGGCAGCTTCCGGGCCTTCCCAGCCCAAAATCTTGACCCATTTGTTTTCTTCGAGGTCTTTGTAATGCTCAAAGAAGTGAGCAATGGTTTTCAGGCGCACCGGGCTCAGGTCCTCCGGCTTTTGCCAGCGGGTGTAGAGCGACAAAATCTTGTCAATCGGCACCGCCAACACCTTGCCGTCCATGCCAGCTTCGTCTTCCATTTTCAGGATACCAATGGCACGGCAGGTCACCACCACGCCAGGAATCAGGGGCACGGGGGTGATCACCAGCACGTCAACCGGGTCGCCGTCACCGCTGATGGTGCGGGGCACGTAGCCATAGTTGGTGGGGTAATGCATGGCCGTGCTCATGAAACGGTCCACAAAAATCGCGTGGGTTTCGTGGTCGACTTCGTACTTGACCGGATCGGCGTTCATCGGGATTTCGATGATGACGTTGAATTGGTCAGGACATTTTGCGCCGGGGGTGACGTTATCTAAGGACATGGTGTTGTCGCCTTACGTTGGAGTTTGAGGTAGATCAGAAACAGGCAGGATTAACCCTGATTTTACTTACTTGCCACTTGCGGACCGCGAAAAGCCCGTTTTTCGAAGTAAAGTTCAGCGGTTGGCCAATCGCTCTTGTCGCACCACCCGATGCACTTCGACGAGGAAGCAACGCAGCGGTGAGGCCAATGCGTTGCACCACCACCTCGCGAAACAACACACAGGAGCACACTCATATGACAGGCAACCCAGCGCTGATTTTGGCGCTTATCTGCGGCTTGATTGCCGTCGGCTACGGCTTTTGGGCCCGAAGCTGGATTCTTTCCCAGGACGCGGGCAATGCCCGCATGCAAGAAATTGCAGCTGCCATTCAAACCGGCGCAGCCGCTTACCTGGCACGTCAGTACAAAACCATTGCCGTGGTCGGCGTGGTGCTGGCGGTGCTGATTGCGGTGTTTCTTGACAGCTTGAGCGCCGTCGGCTTTGTCATCGGTGCAGTGCTCTCGGGTGCCTGCGGCTTCATTGGCATGAACGTGTCGGTGCGCGCCAATGTGCGCACGGCTCAGGCGGCCACCAAGGGCATTGGCCCGGCGCTTGACGTGGCTTTCCGCGGCGGTGCCATCACCGGCATGCTGGTGGTTGGTCTGGGTCTGCTGGGTGTCACGGGTTTTTTCTGGTTTCTGGTTGGCAACGGCAACATGACACCCGACAAAAACCTGGCGCAACTGCTCAACCCGCTGATTGGTTTTGCCTTTGGCTCATCCCTGATCTCGATCTTTGCCCGGCTCGGTGGCGGCATCTTCACCAAAGGTGCGGACGTGGGTGCGGACCTGGTGGGCAAGGTTGAGGCTGGCATTCCGGAAGACGACCCGCGCAACCCGGCCGTGATCGCCGACAACGTGGGCGACAACGTAGGCGACTGCGCTGGCATGGCCGCTGATTTGTTTGAAACCTACGCCGTCACACTGATTGCCACCATGGTGCTCGGCGCTCTGCTGGTCACCGGTGCCGGCATGAGCGCCGTGGTCTACCCACTGGCGTTGGGTGCCGTGTCGATCGTGGCGTCCATCATTGGCTGCTTTTTCGTCAAGGCCTCACCCGGCATGAAAAACGTGATGCCAGCGCTTTACAAAGGCCTGGCCGTGGCAGGTGTCCTGTCGCTGATTGCCTTCTTCTTTGTCACACAGTGGCTTATTCCTGACAACGCCATCAAAGCTTCTGGTAGCCAGATGGCGCTGTTTGGTGCCTGCGCAGTCGGCCTGATCCTGACCGCTGCGCTGGTGGTGATCACCGAGTACTACACCGGCACCCAATACCCACCTGTGAAGCACATTGCCCAGGCATCCACAACCGGCCACGGCACCAACATCATTGCCGGTTTGGGTGTGTCAATGCGTTCCACCGCATGGCCTGTGCTGTTTGTCTGCGTGGCGATCTACACCGCGTACGCGCTGGCTGGCCTGTACGGCATTGCGATTGCAGCCACTTCCATGCTCAGCATGGCCGGCATTGTGGTGGCACTTGACGCTTACGGCCCCATCACCGACAACGCTGGCGGCATTGCTGAAATGGCCGAGATGCCCAAAAGCGTGCGCGACATCACCGACCCGCTGGACGCGGTGGGCAACACCACCAAGGCCGTCACCAAGGGTTATGCCATTGGTTCGGCTGGCTTGGCCGCACTCGTGCTGTTTGCCGACTACACGCACAAGCTCGATGCCTATGGCACCCACATCACCTTTGACTTGAGTAACCCGATGGTCATCATCGGCCTCTTTATTGGTGGCCTGATTCCCTACCTGTTTGGTGCCATGGCGATGGAGGCCGTGGGCCGCGCTGCCGGTGCCGTGGTGGTGGAAGTGCGTCGCCAATTTCGCGACATCAAGGGCATCATGGAAGGCACGGCCAAGCCGGAGTACGACACCGCGGTTGACATGCTGACCACGGCGGCCATCAAGGAAATGATGATCCCGAGCCTCTTGCCGGTGGTGGTGCCGATTCTGGTTGGCCTCATCCTTGGGCCCGCTGCGTTGGGTGGCCTGCTGATGGGCACCATCGTGACGGGTTTGTTTGTGGCCATCTCGATGTGCACCGGTGGCGGCGCCTGGGACAACGCCAAGAAGTACATCGAAGACGGCAACTTTGGCGGCAAAGGCTCTGAAGCCCACAAAGCGGCGGTCACCGGTGACACCGTGGGCGACCCCTACAAAGACACCGCCGGCCCGGCCATCAATCCGCTGATCAAGATCATCAACATCGTGGCGCTCCTGATCGTGCCGGTCATGATGAAAATTCACGGCGCTTGATCTGGTTCAAGATTGCGCCCATGACGGGCGCGCATTCAATGAAACCCGCTTCGGCGGGTTTTTTCATTCATGCCAAAATCGATCATTACTTGGGCAAACGCCTGCATAAACACCATGACTGATCGAGACACCCACCGCGTGATCCCCCTGATGGACCACCGACCCCGCGGTTTGACAGTGCCCACTGCGGCGTTCAATTCAGGCACGCGTCTGCTGGCGGTTGGCTTGTTGGCTGACACCCGTGGCCGGGCCCTGCGTGACCTGCGCATCAGCGTCACCGACCGCTGCAACTTTCGCTGCAATTACTGCATGCCGAAAGAGATTTTTGACAAAGATTACGCTTACCTCAAGCACAGCGACCTGCTCACATTTGAAGAAATCACCCGCATGGCACGCGTATTTGTGGCGCACGGTGTGCAAAAAATCCGCCTCACCGGGGGCGAGCCCTTGCTGCGCAAAAACCTGGAACAGCTGGTTGAGCAGCTCTCGAAAATTCGCACCCCCGAGGGCCAACCGCTTGACCTGACCCTGACCACCAACGGCTCACTCTTGGCGCGCAAGGCCCAGGCGCTGAAAGACGCTGGTTTGAAACGTGTCACTGTCAGCCTCGACGGTCTCGACGATGCGGTGTTTCGCAGCATGAACGACGTCGATTTTCCGGTGGCGGATGTGCTTGAAGGCATTGAGGCCGCGCGCGCAGTGGGTTTGGGGCCGATCAAGATCAACATGGTGGTCAAACGCGGCACCAATGCACAAGAAATTTTGCCCATGGCGCGGTTTTTCAAAGGCAGCGGCATGGTGCTGCGCTTCATTGAATACATGGACGTGGGTGCCACCAACGGCTGGCGCATGAACGACGTCATGCCTTCCGCCGAGGTGGTCAAACTCATCCAGTCTGAGCTGCCACTGGTGCAGCTTGAGCCTTCCAACCCGGGTGAAACCGCCGCGCGCTGGGGTTATGCCGACGCCAGTGGTCAACACGACAAAACGGCGGGCGAAATTGGCGTGATCAGCAGCGTGACCCAGGCGTTTTGTGGCGAATGCAACCGCGCCCGCGTGTCTACCGAAGGCCAGCTGTACCTGTGCCTGTTTGCTGAAAAAGGCTACGACTTGCGCAGCCTGATTCGCGGCAGCGCCAGCGAACAAGACCTGGCCAGCGCCATTGGCCACATCTGGCAAGGCCGCAGCGACAACTATTCCGAGCAGCGCAGCAACCTGCCAGCGGATCAAGGTGCCCCGGTCAAACGGATCGAGATGAGTTACATCGGCGGTTGAAATGAACATTCGTGCAGGAGCCCAGCCCACTGGGCGATGGCCTGCAAAGTCAAACATCCTTCGCCCAGGGGACTGGGCTCCTACATCCCCACATCACACACATTCATCATGATTCCAGCAAGTGACATCACCGCATTAATCCTGGCGGGCGGGCGCGGCTCGCGTATGGGCGGGGTCGACAAAGGCCTGCAAACCTTCAACGGCATGCCGTTGGCCTTGTACACACTGACCCGACTGCAAATGGGCGGCGGCGTGGGTGAAATCATGATCAACGCCAACCGCAACCTGGCAGCCTACGAGTCGTTTGGCGTGCCGGTTTGGCCCGATGGGCTGGCCGACTACGCTGGCCCGCTGGCTGGTTTTTTGACTGGACTGGAGCGCTGCGACACACCGTATCTGATGACCGTGCCCTGTGACACACCGCTGCTGCCCCTTGACCTGGCGCAGCGCCTGGCCGCCGCGCTGGAAGCCGAGGACGCCGACATTGCCATGGCTGCCGCCCCCGAGTCGGGCCGCGACGGCCAGATGCAGGTTCGCACCCAGCCCGTGTTTTGCCTGTTGCGCCTGGAATTGCTGGAAAGCCTGGTGCGCTTCACACAAGACGGTGGCCGAAAAATTGACGCCTGGACTGCCCTGCACAAAACCGCTGTGGTCCGTTTTGACCAGGTGGGCGACGACCCACAGGCTTTTTTTAATGCCAACACGCTGGCTGAGTTGCACCAGTTGGAGAGCAACGCCTGATGAAAACCCTGCAGCAAATCGCCAATGAGTTGGCCGGCTACGACCCGCAGGCCCTGAGTGCCAGCGTGGTCAACGACTTTTTGGGGAAACTGGTTGAACCGGTCACCGCGCGTGAAGAACTGGGTGTTTTCGATGCGCTGGGCCGGGTGTTGGCCGCAGACATCGTCAGCCCCATCAGCGTGCCCCCACATGACAACTCGGCCATGGACGGTTACGCCTTTGACGGCGCGCAGCTTGCAAGCGGTGCGCCGCTGACCCTGAAAGTCGTTGGCACGGCGCTGGCCGGCAAAGCTTGGGTGGGCACGGTGCGCCTGGGCGAATGCGTCAAGATCATGACCGGGGCCATCATGCCCGGGGGCCTGAACACCGTCGCACCGCAAGAACTGGTGCAGGCCAGCACCGATGCCGCGAGTGTCACCCTCATCGCCCTGCCAGCCGGTGTGCTGCGAGCTGGCGACAACCGCCGATTCAAGGGCGAAGACCTCATGCAAGGCCAGCCCGCCCTACAAAAAGGGGAGCTGCTCACGCCCGCTGCGCTTGGGCTTGTGGCCAGTTTGGGCCTGAAAACTGTGCCGGTGCTGCGCCGCCTCAAGGTGGCTTACTTCTCAACCGGCGATGAGATTCTGAGCTTGGGTGACACACCACGTGAAGGCGCCGTGTTTGACAGCAACCGCTACACGGTGTTTGGCCTGCTCACACGCCTGGGTTGCCAGGTGATTGACATGGGTGTGGTGCGTGACCAGCCCGAGGCGCTGGAGGCCGCGTTTGTGCAGGCTGCATTACAGGCCGATGCCATCATCACTAGCGGTGGCGTGAGTGTGGGTGAGGCCGACTTCACCAAAGCGATGATGAAAAAACTTGGTGACGTGGCTTTTTGGAAGATTGCCATGCGCCCGGGTCGCCCGATGGCAGTGGGTCACATATTGAGAGACAAATTGGCCTCTAGCCCTTATTTTAAAAGCGCTAATAGCTATGTTTTTAATAGTGACGAAACCGGGGGTGCGGTGTTGTTCGGTCTGCCCGGCAACCCGGTGGCGGTGATGGTGACCTTTCTGGCCTTTGTGCGCCCAGCGCTGCTGCGCATGATGGGTTGCAGCGCCAGCAAAGCACCACTGCTGAAAGCCAAAAGCACGGAGGCGATCCGCAAAAAGCCCGGCCGCACTGAATACCAGCGCGGCATGGTCAGCAGCGCGGCAGATGGCTCGCTGCACGTTCAAATCACCGGCAACCAAGGCTCAGGCGTGCTCAGCTCCATGGTGCGCGCCAACGGCCTGATCGTGTTGCACCATGCGCAAGGCAACGTCACCCCCGGTGATGAGGTGGACGTGATGATGTTCGACGGCGTGGTTTGACAGCGTCAGCGGTTGGGTGTGCCCACCGGCCCACGCCGTGACTGTGACTGGTTGCTGCCGCCCACGTGGGCCTCACGGTCACTGCGGCTGTCGGGGGTGCGCTGGCCTTGGTTCAACTGAGTGGGCGCTTGGTCTCCCGTCTTGTTGGTGTCGTTTTCAACCTTGCCAGTTTGTGGGGTCTGGTGGTCTTTGGGCTTGCTTTTGTCCGTCATGATGAACTCCTTGTAAGTTTGACACTGAGGCGGTCTTTACGCCCCGGCTTCAACGCTACCGCATGCCAACCCGCGCTGAAAAGACAAATCGCAATCCAAGCTCAAGTATTCAGGTATTTTTGGCGTGCCACAAGCGCACGGTGTTGCGGCCAGCGGCTTTGGCCTCGTACATGGCCTCGTCAGCCTGTTTTAACAATTCTTCGGGCAAGGCCTGGGTGCCTTGCAGCATCCCAATGCCAATGCTGGCTGACAGTTGCCAGCTTGCGCTGGGCAAAACAAACGGTGTGTTGAGTGTGGTCAAAATCTTGCGCGCCACAGACAGTGCGCCAGACTGGGCTTGGGGCGCGTCTTCACCCAGCTGTGACAGCACCACAACAAACTCGTCACCCCCAAGGCGCGCCACCGTATCGGCCTCGCGCACACAAGTCTGCAGCCGCTGGGCAACCTGCACCAGCAAGTCATCGCCCTGGTCATGGCCGTGGGTGTCGTTGAGTTGCTTGAAGCGGTCAAGGTCAACAAACAGCACCGCCGCCATCTGGCTGTTTCGGGCGCGCGCGGCGCTGAGCTGCTGCAAGCGTTCCAGCAACAAGCGGCGGTTCGGCAGCAGAGTGAGCGAGTCAAAAAACGCCAGTTTGCGAATTTCTTCCTCGATGCGCTTACGCAGCGTGATGTCAGCGTGCACCGCCACATAGTGGGTCACCTCACCTTGTGCGCCCCTCACCACGGTGATGGAAAGCCAGTCCAGAAACACGTCACCGCTTTTGCGGCGGTTCCAGATTTCACCTGCCCAGTGCCCTTTCTGGTGGATGCTTTGCCACATGGTTTTGTAAAAGTCTGCGCCTTGCCGGCCAGAATTCAGGATGCCGCTGGGGCGCCCCACTGCCTCTAGCGCACCATAACCTGTCAGCTCCGTGAACGCACGGTTCACACGCAGGATCATCTGGTTGGTGTCACTCACCATCATGGCCGAACTTGACTCGAATGCCACCGCTGCCACCCGCAGCGCCTCTTCAGCCAGCTTGCGCTCGGTGATGTCAAACACGGCGCCGTAACACACCACGCTGCCGTCATCAAGTTTTTGTGGTGTGGCGCGGCCGCTGCGCCAGCTCACGCTGCCGTCGGGCAAGACCAGGCGGTATTCCAGTTCCCAGGGAACCATCTTGGTGACGGTGTCGGCGATGGACTGTTTGATCATGGCTGCATCATCCGGGTGCTGCCAGCCAAAAACCAGCGCAGCGTCGCTTTGCACCTGCGCCAGCGTCAAACCATAAAAATCAAGGAAATGCTTGGACACAAACGGAAAACATCTGCGGCCATCGGCATGCACCTTGAATTGAAACAGCTCGGCGGGCACCTGATCCGTCATGTTTTTCAGCAACACCTGGCTATGCAACGCCGCCGCTTCCAGCTGCTTTTTCTCGGTCAGGTCCGCATCGGTGCCCGTCATGCGCAGGGCATTGCCTTGGGCATCACGCTCGGTCACTAGGCCATGCGCCATCAACCACACCCAATGCCCGTCTTTATGGCGCAGACGGTGTTCCAGCAGCAGGCGCGGCACCTCTCCTTTGAGCACGGGTGGCAACACCTGGCGCAGCGTGGCAGCATCGTCTGGATGCAAGCGGTCAAAAAACATGTGCTTGTCCGCCTGAACCTCGTTGGGCGCGAAGCCAAGCATGCCAAGCAAGCGCTCATCGAGTACAAATTGTCCACTGCCAAGGTCCCAATCCCACAGCCCCAGGCCACTCGCCTCAAACGCCAGCCTGATGCGCTCATGGCTGGCAGCCAGGGCACCATTTGGCCCCTGATGGTGAGCGCATCCGGCCAGCCAAATGACCCTCTGCGTGACCCATTTCTTCCAACGTTTTATCAAAACTGCCCCTTGTGACAGAACCTGTCTTTTTCAGTGCGGTTTTAGCACCTGGGGCGAGCCGGCTTTTTGACCGAAATCAACACTCCATCTGATACTCTCCAAGCCATGTCTTTGCCCACTTCAATGCCTCGCACCGCCATGCCATCAGGCGTGGTCGTGTGGCTGCTGTCGCTCTTGCTTGGGCTGCAGCCCATCACCACCGACCTGTATTTGCCAGCGCTGCCTGCGCTCACCCGCGGTTTTGGTGCGCCCATGGCGCAGGCACAACTTACGTTGAGCGCGCTGCTGCTGGCGTTTGGCGTGTCACAACTGGTGTGGGGGCCGCTGTCTGACCGGTTTGGCCGCAAACCCATCCTGCTGATCGGCCTGAGTGCCTACGTGCTGGCAGCCATTGGCAGCACCCTGACCCCCAGCATGGCTGCACTCATTGTGTGGCGCGCGGTGCAGGGGGCGGCAATGGGGGCCGCCGTGATGTGCGCGCGCGCCATCGTGCGTGACCTGTATGCGCCTGTGCAAGGGGCAAAAGTGATGAGCAAGGGCTTGACTGGCCTGGGGGTGATTGCGTTTTTGAGCGCGCCCATAGGTGGGCTGCTGACCAACGCCTTCAGTTGGCGCTTTGCCTTGCTGGCGCTTGCCGTGTTTGGCGCCATCGCCCTGGGGCTGATCGCCTGGCGCTTTGAGGAAACCTTGCAACGCCAAAACCCGAAGGCGCTGCAAGCGGCCACCCTGCTGGCCACCTGGAAAAGCATTTTGAAAAACCCGACGTTTCTGGCGTTCTCAAGCCTGTCGGTGGCGTCTTACGGCGGGCTCTTTACCTTTTTGGCGGCCTCCTCGTTTGTCTTCATGGGCCTGCTGGGCTTGAGCAAAACGGAGTACGGCGGGCTGATGGCGATCAATTCACTGGCCTACATTGGCGGCACGTTTTTATGCCGCCACTGGTTGCCGCGCTTTGGTGTGCGCCGCAGCCTGAAGTGGGCAAGTGTGCTGTCGTTAGGCGGCGGCACCTTGATGGCGGTGCCCAGCCTGATGGGCGTGCAGAGCCTGTGGGCCATCATGCCCGCGCAACTGTTGTTCATGGTTGGCCACGGCATTCATCAACCTTGCAGCCAAAGTGGTGCCGTTGGACCGTTTCCGCACGCGGCAGGTGCCGCGTCTGCCATGAACGGGTTTTTGATGATGCTGGCCGCGTTTGCCATGGGCAGCTGGCTGGGCACACACATGGACGGTTCGGTGCGGCCATTGACCCTGGGCGTGTGGTTCTGGAGCGCCCTGATTGCGCTCGTGGCATGGACGCTGGTGCAGTGGCATGGTGAGCCTGGCCACCCGGAAGTGGCCAGGCAGGCCAAGCCGATTCAAGCCGGCCCTTGAATGATTTCAGGACGTGATTGGGTGGCTGAACCGCCTGTCACGTGCCTCTCTGTCAGCCTGGCAAGCGCTGCCGCAACATACGCACCGCACTGCCCGGGGTGGTCAGCACAGGCAAGTCAAGTGCTTGCTTTACAGCCCTCTGCGCGCGTGCCATGCTGAACTGGGCCAGCGCAATCACATCGCAACCCTGCTGCTGCAACCACAGAGCGGCTTGCACCACGCGGGCATCGTGCTCAGTGGTGTCGCCACGGTCAAGCGCTTGCATGGCGCCTTCGGCGAAGCGTGTCACCACGGTGGTGCCAGCTGGAAACTCCGATGGCATGGAGGCCAGCGTGGGTGCAAATGAGGCGATCAACCCCACCCGTTGCCCGCTGGCGGCAGCCTCGGCCACCATGGCCTCGTTGGGCTTGAGCACCGGCATGCCCGGGCGGCGTCTGGCCACGGCCTCAATACACGGCCCAAAGGCCGAGCAGGTGAACAAAATCGCCTGCGCGCCCGTGCCCTGTGCATAGGCGGCCAGCGTCTCAAAGCGCTGGTGCATGAGTGCATCAAGCCCACGGCCGCTGCGTGCCAGGTCTGCCGACAGGCTGTCGTCTTGCAGGTTCATGCGATCGCAGTCTGGCCACTCACGCGCCATCTCATCATTGATGGGCGCCACCGAATGCGCCAGCGCATGAATCAGGGCGACACGGGTCATGGGCTAACCCTGCCACGCGGCACCCCGGCGGCGGCGGACAGGCGACCCGCCCGCACGCGCTGCAAGGCAATCACCAGCAACAGCAGCACACTGGCCGGCACGAACATCCATTCCTTGGCGGGTCGGTCTGCCGGAATTTCAGCCGACACAATTTTGAAGCCCTGCGCCATGCCCAATTTCTCGGCCCGGCTGCCAAACCGCACCTGCGTGATCAACAACGCATCGCCCTGCGCCATCACGTTGACACCGGCACTGGCCAAGCGCTCACGCGCCGTGCCCTTGGGCCCGAGCGGCAGCAGCACCCCCTTGCGAATGTCTTTGCCATCCATGTTGGTGCCTTCAATCCATAGCCGTTTGCCAGCATTGGCGGGCATCTCTTCAATCAACGGGTTGATTTGCGCCGCAGGCACCTCGACAAATGGCGGGTACACCATGTCCCACCAGTAACCAGGACGAAACAGGGTGAACGTGATCAGCAACAGGGCAATGGTTTCGTACCAGCGTGACTTCACCAGAAAGTACCCCTGCGTGGCGGCCGCAAACACCAGCATGGCCACGGTCGCGCTGACCACCGTCAGCACCAGGTGCAGCGGCCCATCAAGTCCGATCATCAGCAACTGCGTGTTGAAAATGAACAGAAACGGCAGGATGGCCGTGCGCATGCTGTAGAAGAACGCCGTCACGCCCGCTTTAATGGGGTCGCAGCGGGCAATGGCGGCAGCTGCAAATGATGCCAGGCCCACGGGCGGCGTCACGTCAGCCATCAGGCCAAAGTAAAACACGAACAGGTGCACCGCAATTAGCGGCACGATCAGCCCGCTTTGCGCCCCGAGCTCCACCACCACCGGCGCCATCAGCGTAGAGACGACGATGTAGTTGGCCGTGGTAGGCAGGCCCATGCCCAGGATCAAACTGATGACCGCCACCAGAACCAGCATCAGCATCAGGTTGCCGCCCGACAGCAGCTCAACAATCTCGGTCATCACCAGGCCAATGCCCGTCAGCGATACAGTGCCCACAATGATGCCGGCTGCGGCCGTGGCCACACCAATGCCAATCATGTTGCGCGCGCCTGTGGCCAAGCCGTCAATCAGGTCAAAGAAGCCCTGCCTGGCGGCGTGCCCCAACTCACCCCGGCCACGAAAGGCAGCAATGATTGGCTTTTGCGTCAGCATGACAAAGATCATGAACATGGTGGCCCAAAAGGCCGACAGCCCTGGCGACATTTGCTCAACCATCAGGCACCAGATCAGCACCACCACGGCCAGCAGGTAATGCAGACCGGACTTGACGGTGGGGCCGGTTTCGGGCAACTCAAACACCGGCGCGTTGGGGTCATCGAGTTCCAACTCGGGCTGCCTGGCACCAAACCACAACAGCCCGACATAGGCCACCAGCAAACCGATACCGATCACCCAGACGGCGCCATCCCCCATCAGGGTTTTGACCCAGCCGATGCCCCAGTACACCGCACCTGACAGCACGATGAAACCCGCCACTGTCAGACCCAATGACAGCAGCCGCGAGCCTGCCGAACCCGTGCTGCGCCGCGGCAGCCCAACCATGTTGGCCTTGAGCGCCTCAATGTGCACGATGTAAAGCAAGGCAATGTAGGAGATGATGGCCGGCAAAAAGGCATGTTTCATGACCTCGATGTAGGGAATGCCGACGTACTCCACCATCAGAAAAGCAGCCGCCCCCATCACCGGTGGCATCAGTTGGCCATTCACCGAACTCGACACCTCGACCGCCGCCGCCTGGTCTGGCCGATAGCCCACGCGCTTCATGAGCGGAATGGTGAAAGTGCCGGTCGTGACCACATTGGCAATCGACGAGCCCGAAATGATGCCAGTGGCAGCGGATGACAGCACCGCCGCCTTGGCCGGCCCGCCGCGCATGTGGCCCAGCAGCGCAAACGCCGATTTGATGAAGTAGTTACCGGCGCCGGCCTTGTCCAACAACGAGCCGAACAGCACAAACAAAAAGATGAAACTGCTGGAAACCCCCAACGCCACACCAAAGACGCCCTCGGTGGTGAGCCATTGGTGGCTCATGGCGCGGTTCAGCGAGAAACCGCGGTGGGCAATCATGTCGGGCATGTACGGGCCGCCGAAGGTGTAGCCCAAAAAGACCAGCGCAACGATCACCATCGGCAAACCCAGCACCCGGCGCGTGGCCTCCAGCAGCAGCACGATGCCGACCAGTCCGGTATAGACGTCCATTTGGGTCGGTTGACCCGGGCGGGTGGATAACTCGCGGTAAAACAAAAACAGGTAGGCCGCGCAAAAAGTGCCAACAATGGCAAAAAACCAGTCGGTCAGCGGCACCCTGTCACTTGGCGATCGCCTGAACGCCGGGTAGGACATGAACGACAAAAACACCGCAAATGACAAATGAATGGCGCGGGTTTCTGTGTCGTTGAACACCAGTACCCCCATGCTGAACGGCAGGGGCGATGCAATCCATAACTGAAACAGCGACCACGCCAGCGCCACCCAAAGCAAAAAACGGCGCATGGCCGGGCCAGGCGTGCGTGCCCCGGTGTCGTTATCTGCGACGAACTTTTCGACATCAATTGCTGACACGCTGTCGCTGGTCGTAGCTGGTTTCATAGGGATCTCTGCGGTAAAAAATGGGGCAACAAAAAAGCCCTGACAAGTCAGAGCTTTTTTGCGTCGTCAATCAACAGACTCCTGGCATGGGTAAATTACATCCAGCCTTTTTCCTTGTAGTACTTGACTGCACCGGGGTGCAAGGGGGCCGACAAACCGTCTTTGATCATATTTTTGGGATCAAGTGCACCAAACGCCGGGTGCAACTTCTTGAACTCTTCAAAGTTTTCAAAAACCGCCTTGGTCAAGGTGTAAACCGTGTCATCAGACACTTTGGCTGATGTCACAAACGACGCCAGCACGCCGTAGGTGGGTGTGGGGTTGGGGTGACCTGCATACAGACCGCCAGGAATGCTCACCTTGGCGTAGTAACTGTTGGCCTTGACCAGTTTGTCAACGGCGGGACCCGTCAAAGGCACCAGCTTGGCGCCGCAGGTGGTGATGGGGTCCTGAATATTGGCAGAGGGGTGGCCCACACCATAGAAAAAGCCGTCAATTTTGTTGTCGCACAGGGCGGCACCGTGCTCATCGGCCTTGAGTTCGGCAGCCAGGCCAAAGTCAGTGGTTTTCCAGCCCATCGCAACCAGCAGTTCGTCCATGGCAGCACGACTGCCAGAGCCCGGGTTGCCCACATTCATGCGCTTGCCTTTGAAGTCTTCAAACTTGGCAATGTTGGCTTCCTTGCGCGACAGCACGGTAAAGGGTTCGGGGTGGATGGAGAAAACTGCGCGCAGGTCGGCGTGCTTGCCGTCTTTCTCAAATTGCTTGGCGCCGTTGAACGCGTTGTATTGCACATCTGACTGGGACACACCGAAGTCAAGCTCACCGGCCTTGATGGTGTTGATGTTCACCACTGAGCCGCCAGTGGACTCCACCGAACAACGAAAACCGTGCTTGGCCCGGTCTTTGTTGACCAGGCGGCAAATGGCGCCGCCGGCGGCGTAATACACACCAGTGACGCCACCGGTGCCAATGGTCATGAACTTTTGTTGTGCCTGCACACTGCTCACGGGTGCCAGCATAGCTGCGGCTGCGGCCATGGCGCTGATGCAAAAAGATACTTTCTTCATGGAGTCTCCTGTAGTCAAACGGTTTTCAAAATAGATAAATACGTTTCTTGTCACGAATTCATATTACAGTAAAAGTACACCTCCCCTCAGGCGGGTGCGTGCGTAATAACCCGCACTTTTATGCTGTTTGCACATTGCCCGGTGTCAGACTGGTATGGCCGCTTTAACTGCCCGAGCCAGATGCTCTACGATGCGCGTGAGGTCGTCCTCACTCGAAATGAAGGGTGGGGCCAGCAAAATATGGTCGCCGCAGCGGCCGTCCACCGTGCCGCCCATCGGGTACACCATTAAGCCCAGCGCCATCGCTTCGCGCTTGATGCAAGCGTGCAGCTTGAGCGCCGGGTCAAACCACTGGCGCGTATTGCGGTCAGTCACCAGTTCCAGCCCCCAGAACAAACCGCGCCCGCGAATGTCGCCCACATGCGGGTGATTGGCAAACGCCTGTTGCAGCAAGCGGTGCAAGGTCTGCCCGCGGGCCTGCACTTGCGCTACCAGGCCGTCACGCTGAATCACCCGCTGCACCGCCAGGGCGGCGGCGCAGGCCACGGCATGGCCCAAATAGGTGTGGCCATGCTGAAACAGGCCGCTGCCTGCCCTGAACACCTCCACCATTTTTTTCTGGGCCAGTACGGCACCAATGGGCTGGTAGCCGCCACCCAGCCCTTTGGCAATGGCCAGCAAATCGGGCACCACGCCCTCCTGCTCACAGGCGTGCAGCGTGCCAGTGCGGCCCATGCCACACATCACCTCGTCCAGAATGAGCAAAATGCCGTGGCGGTCGCAGAGCGCGCGAACCCCTTTGAAATAACCCGGCACCGGTGGCAACACACCCGCTGTGGCCCCGCCAACCGTTTCTGCCACAAAAGCCAGCACGTTTTCCGGGCCAAGCTGATCAAAGGTTTGTTCCAGCTCAAGCACCAGCCGCTGGCCATAGGCCTCTGCGGTCTCATCGGGTGCCCGGTCGCGGTATTCATAACAAGGTGCCACATGGGTAACGTCCATCAACAAGGGTTCAAACTGGGCACGTCGCCATTCGTTGCCGCCCACTGCCAGGGCCCCCAGCGTGTTGCCGTGGTAGCTTTGGCGGCGGGCCACAAAATGCCGGCGTTGCGGCTGGCCGATCTCGACAAAATACTGGCGCGCCATCTTCAGCGCCGCCTCCATCGCCTCTGAGCCGCC
>JBBQZG010000065.1:0-16809 GCA_038207945.1 Burkholderiales bacterium | reverse complement strand
ATAGTTCTTTGTCCAGCCGTCCAGATTCAAGCGTTCTTTGTCGTTCAGGTCGCGTTCTCGTTTAAGCAACACGAAACGGTCATGCATCAAGCCTCGTTTCTGCGGCAAGGTCAGTTCCGCTCGCAAGCCTTTGCGGGCCTTCTCCATCGCGTCGTTCGCCATCCTGACAACGTGAAACTTGTCGATCACGATCTTGGCTTGCGGCATGACTGCCGTCACTGCATCGCGGTACGGTATCCACATGTCCATCGCCACGAACTGCACCTTGTCGTGCTGGGGCATGCGCGTCAGGTACTTGGCCACGGTGTCTTTGTTCCGGTTCACCAGCATGTCCACGATGGTGTTGTTCTGGATGTTGGTGATGACGCAGCGCGGCTTGATGAGGTAAATCTCATCAATGCCCATCCATTTCGGAGTTTCAAACTTGTTGGTTTTTTCCAGCTCCTCGATGCAATCGTGGAAGATGTTGCGAATCGTCCCCTCGACCACCCCGGTTTCTTCGGCCAAAGAAGTGAAGGTGCGCTTCAATGACTGCTTGCCGATCCACTGCATTAGCCGCTCAGTCATCATCCGGTTCTCGGCCAACAGCGGGAGCACCTGCGAGAAGGTCTTCCGACATGACTGGCAGCGGAAACGCTTGGTGTCGATGTAGAGGCCAACACGCTTGCCATGCATCGGCATGTCTTTGAACACCTGATCACGGGTGCCCCACGAGGTCAGGCGATCAGATTTGCAGTGTGTGCAGGCCGATGTTACGTCCACCGGCTCGGCGGTGACGTGGTAGTCGTGGTCTGTTTCCTCAACACGCAGGACGCGGTACTGCGGGAGGTTCAGGATGTTGGCGGGCATCGTCAGGCCCGCCGCATGTATTCAAAGAGATGATCGCCGTATGCGGCACTGCCATTGCAGCCAAATGGCTCGGCAAACTCATGCAGAACGATCAGGGAGGCGGCGCGCTCGTCCACCGGGAAGAACGCGCCCTGTGGCTCGCTGTACATCTCGAAGTCACCCTGCTTCATGTCGCAGTGTTCGCAGTGGTTCATCCATGTAGTAAAGCTCTTCTCTTGCTACGGACAGTCCCATTGGTACTACCCCGTCTGACCAAGCTCATCAAATTTGACGGTCGCCAATACCTCGTATTCGCTCATGACCGGCAAGCGATCACGGGGCACGGGTTCGGGCGATACCCAGTCGGTTTCACCAATTGCAACAAAGCGATCAATTGCAGCCTCGATAGTGGCTTGATTGATGACATCCACATCAAGCACGATGCGCAGCCCGATACCGTAGGCGTAGCTGCGGTCGAGTTTGAAAGATTCATGAATCACAGGCGACTCATTGCGGGCGATCTCCGCTTCCAGCTTGCGCCACTGCTCATGAAAGGTCAGGCCACCAAATTGCTCGAATCGCATTTCCTCACGTTCGGCCAGTTTGTAGGTGAGGATCTTCCCGGTGCTTGACCGTTGTGCTGGCACGAACTCCATCCTGGAGTTTGCGTCACGTTCTTCCGGGGTCAGCATTGCCGCCCCACGGGTGTGCGCGATGTCGTGAGCTTGATCCCAGAACGCTTTGCGGGCAGTCACGAAACTGGCGTTCCAGATCGTGAACCGATCTGTGCCCGGAAAGTAGAAATCAAACCACTGGTTGTACAAATCGGGGCGGCCCGGCTCGTTCAGCACAAGGCGACTGGTGAAGCGGCCACCGTACTCGGCTGCTTCACGGCGCATCCTGCCCTTGATGCGAATGACCTCGTGGCTGCGCTTGTGCCGTGGCAGCGTCACAAAGGGAGGACGGCGTTTGCGTTGCGGGTAGCTCATGGCTCCATCCCGTAATCGTCGAAACGGTCAGCTTCCAAATCGCACACTCGATCAAAAATGACCATGGCGACGTGCGAGCAAGCTGCTTTGACCGCGCCCCAGTCATGCCAGCGCGGATCAAGGCTCTTGTACTCGCTCAGTTCAGTTTCTTCCAAGTCGTATGGAACGGCGTTAGCGAGTTGAACTTGTAATTGCTGCAAAGGCGATTCACCGCTGGCTTGGCAGTACAACCGATCAAACGATTGCAACGCAAGTGCAACGCCGTCATCACCTATGTGATCTGCCAATGCAACGAAGTCAAGGTAATCCCGTGTAGCGTTGCGCTTGAGAATCAAAACCCCTTTTATACGGAGAATCTCTCCCTCAGTGGGTACGGTTAATATTTGACCGTGGTAGTCGAGCACCGTTGTTTCTAAAGGTTCGTCTCGGTACAACTGTCGTATCCCAGTCACAATTCCATCAAGACTTCCGAGGATCAGCACCGGACGCTTGACACGGGCAGTCTTCCACCCGGCAACTGATTCCAGTTCGGCTAAAACATCATCAAACCGAAAGCGAAGATCAGTCAGGATGTGATCCGCGTCCCGCGAGAACCTGCGTTCTGGATGAATGGCGGATGCTGTTCCACCCACTAGCACCGCGTCAGGGATGATGCGTTGAAGTCGTGCGGCAGACGAAAGGACAAGCTCCCAATCAGGAAGTTGTTTGGTGTTCTTCGACATAGTGCATCCAGAAGTGATAACGCTGTGCGTAAGGGTCAGCAACGTATGGGCGACAAATGCGCTGAACTTTGTCGAGTAATGAGAGGTCGTTCAGAGCTGCCCGACGCAGATCAGCCCAGTCCCGCCAACGCCCACGCGAAATCACGTCGTCGATCGCGGCGAGGGTGAAGCGCTGGTGGTTAAGGTGCCGATGTAACATGAGGAGCCAATAAACATTTACGATTTCCCAATGATTGAATCATGGCGAATTTCGCCACGAAGTGCAACACTGTTTTACGATTTATTCTAACTTTTACTAGCGCCTTATGAAGCCTCGTTCCAACACGGTTTTACGAATAGCCAAAATATATACAAAATTGGCCTATAGACCAAGTGAAACATGCGTAAGCAGCTATCAAAAGCAAAGCAATCAAATCCAAGCCAGTTCAATATCCCGCAAGATTCTTAATCCGAAAAATCGAATCTTGCTCGTTGCGCCCGGTATTGGGGAAGTGTTCAGCTTGCGCAACTTGGTACAAGGCCGGCGGTTCCATCACCTCTAACAAGATGACAATCACAGCGTCATCCATTTCATCGTCACCCATGCTCTCCATCTCCCTTGGCCCTTTTGCGCTTCCTGTCCTGCCATTGGTGTTGATTCTCGCAGTGTGGACTTCCGCTTCGCTGGCGCGGCGCCTGGCGCCCAAAGAATTGGGACCATCGGTTGAAAACATGGTGTGGATCGCAGCGGGCTTGGGTCTGCTCACGGCCCGATTGGTGCATGTGTTGCGGTATGCCGATGCCTACCTCGCCACGCCCTGGGCCTTGCTGGATGTGCGCGACGGCGGATGGTTTGCCCCCGCAGGCTGGGCGGTTGCTGCTTTGTGGCTGGCTTGGCGCAGTTGGCAGCAACCCGTGTGTCGGCGGGCGCTGGGGCTGGCCGCAGTGTGCGCCAGCGTCATCTGGTCAGCTGGCCTTTCTGCGGTGTGGTTGGCAGACGGCAAAACCTCGCTGCAAGCAGCGCCCGATGTGATGCTGACCGAGTTCAACGGCGCACGCAGGCTCAGTTTGCCCCAGCTCATTGCAGGCAAGCCCACGGTGGTCAATTTATGGGCCACATGGTGCGGGCCGTGTCGCGCTGAGATGCCCACCCTGGCCGCTGCCCAGCAGACCACGCCTGAGGTGGCGTTTGTTTTTGTGAATCAGGGCGAGCCACCTGCCACGGTTGTCGCTTATCTGCAGCGATCCGGCCTGACCCTGGCCAATGTGTGGCTTGACCCGACCAGCAGTCTGGGTCCGGCATCCGGCTCCAGTGGCTTGCCCACGACCTTGTTTTTCGATGCCAAGGGGCAGCGCGTGGATGCGCACTTTGGCATGCTCAATGCCGCAGCCTTGCAAGTGCAACTGGATCGTTTGCGCGGACCGTGAGTGTCAAGCGCGTTGGCGGTGTACAGCGCTGGTCGGTGCGTCTTTTTGCGACGCGCCGACTGATACACTTTTTGCATCTGATTCACCTGCACTCAACCCCCCTGCCCCCATAACCTGTATGCCTTCCGTCTTCAATTTCACCTTTGTCCCCTGGTTTCGATCGGTGGCGCCCTACATCCACAAATTTCGCAACCAGACCTTTGTGGTGGGTGTGTGTGGTGAGGCGATTGCCGCCGGCAAATTGCCCAATCTGGCACAAGACCTGGCCTTGATTCAAAGTATGGGTGTCAAGGTGGTGCTGGTGCACGGCTTTCGCCCACAGGTCAACGAGCAGCTCAAGGCCAAGGGCCACACCCCGCGCTATGCCAGCGGCATTCGTATCACCGACGAAGTGGCATTGGACTGTGCGCAAGAAGCGGCCGGCCAGTTGCGTTACGAAATTGAGGCGGCGTTCAGCCAAGGGCTGCCGAACACGCCCATGGCGGGGGCCACGGTACGGGTGATTTCCGGCAATTTTTTGACAGCACGACCGGTCGGCATTGTGGACGGGGTGGATTTTCAGCACTCAGGTGTGGTGCGCAAGATTGACACCGCGGGCATCATGCGTTCGCTGGACATGGGCGCGCTGGTGTTGATGTCACCGTTTGGTTTTTCGCCCACCGGCGAGGCGTTCAACCTGACCATGGAAGAGGTTGCCACCTCAGTCGCCACCGCCTTGCAAGCTGACAAGTTGATCTTTGTCACTGAAATTCCAGGCATTGCCACGCAGGTAGACCTGCCCGTGAGCGAAGACAACCCGATTGACACGGAATTGCCCTTGGCCGCTGCAGAAAAGCTGCTGGCCGAGTTACCCAACGCCAACAACCCAAGTGACACGGCATTTTACTTGCAGCACTGCGTCAAAGCCTGCAAGGGCGGTGTGGAACGCAGCCACATCATTCCGTTTGCAGTGGATGGCTCCATCCTGCTGGAGGTCTATGTGCACGACGGCATTGGCACCATGGTGGTGGACGAAAAACTGGAGAGCCTGCGCGAGGCCACGGTCGAGGACGTGGGCGGAATCCTGCAACTGATTGAGCCGTTTGAGAAAGATGGCACCCTGGTCAAGCGCAGCCGCACCGAAATAGAGCGTGATGTCGGTTTGTACACCGTGATCGAACACGACGGCGTGATTTTTGCCTGTGCGGCACTCTACGCCTACCCTGAAGCACGCACCGCCGAGATGGCCGCGCTGACGGTGTCGCCCCAGGTGCAAAGCCAGGGCGATGGCGAACGGGTGCTCAAGCGCGTTGAGCAGCGCGCCAAGGCCGCCGGGCTTGACAGCATTTTTGTCCTGACTACCCGCACCATGCACTGGTTCATCAAGCGTGGATTTGTTCAGGTGGATCCTGAATGGTTGCCTGAAGCGCGCAAGCGCAAATACAACTGGGACCGAAAAAGCCAGGTGCTGGTGAAAAAAATCGCATGATCCCCGGGTTTAAGCTCATTTTGAGCACGACTCTTGCTCGGGCTATGTAGGCGGGCGAGCACGCTTTATTTCATTTATTTCACAGGAAAAACTCATGAGTTCTCTTAATTTTATTGGCGGCGAAAAAGGCGGTGTGGGCAAATCCGTGGTGGCGCGGGTACTGGCCCAGTACTTTATTGACCAGGACAAAGCGTTCATCGGTTTTGACACCGACCGCTCGCACACGTCGTTTACCCGCTTTTACGCGGACTATGCGTCCCCCGTGCTGGTGGACAGCTTTGAAGGGCTGGACCGCATGGTGGGTGTGTTTGAGTCTGCACCGGAAGGTGAACTGCCGCGTGTGGTCGTGGATTTGGCAGCCCAGACGGCGGCACCGTTGGCACGCTGGATCAAAGACTCAGACTTGCTGGCGCTGCTGGCCGACATGGGCATCACCGTGAATTTTTGGCATGTCGCCGACGCCGGCAAAGACTCGGTGGACTTGCTCGGGCGCCTGGTTGAAACTTATGGTGCAGGGCCAAATTACGTCATCGTCAAGAACCTGGGCCGCGGTACAGATTTTTCGCAACTCGATGGCTCTGCCGCCATGAACAAAGCCATTGAGCTGGGTGCAAAAGTCATCAGCCTGGGTCAACTGCATGAAGCCAGCATGCGCAAAATTGACCGCCAAAATGCCAGTTTCTGGGGCGCGATCCATAACCGTTCAGACGCCGATGCGCTGGGCATGCTTGAGCGCCAGCGCGTCAAGACCTGGATGAAGCGAAGCTATGAAACACTTGACAGCTTGCCGCTCTGAGACCAGTGTCAACGCGGCGATGAAGCATGCCGCGTTGATGCACATCAAAGCAGCGGGATGTGGGCGGGCACAAAATTCAACAAGACAAACTTGACGAGACCGAAATGGCCAAACAAAAACCACCTGTCACCTCGCCCACCGACCGCACCGCCGCATTGACAAGCCAAACCCCTGTGCCCGTGAAAAAAGTTGTACCCAAGGCGCGCACCACACCCGTGCGCCGGGCGGCGCGTGGCGACACGCTAGGCGCAAAAACCACGGGCGGCGTGGCTCGTCGAGCAATCCGGGCGAGCATGGATGCAGCCCAGGGAGCCCAAGCGAATGCCATCAAGGACATCATGTCCAGTGCAACCAGCAAAGTGGATGCTTTGAAAACCTTGCTTGAAGGCAGCTCACCTGACGATGCGGCAGCCATTCGGCAAATGCTGCTTGAGGGCCAGGCAACGCCTCAGGACAAAGGTGTCCGGCCCGACGATGAGCTGGCCAGCGACTGGCGCACCGGCGGCTACCCGTATAAAAACCTGATGTCGCGCAAGCGTTATGAGACGCAAAAATACCAGCTTCAGGTGGAGTTGCTGAAACTTCAAAGCTGGGCCAAAGAAACTGGTCAACGCGTGGTGATTTTGTTTGAAGGGCGTGATGCCGCGGGCAAAGGCGGCACAATTCGGCGCTTCATGGAGCACTTGAATCCGCGTGGCGCTCGCGTGGTGGCGCTTGAAAAGCCGTCTGATGCCGAACGTGGACAGTGGTACTTTCAGCGCTATGTGCAACACCTGCCGACGGCTGGCGAGATTGTCATGTTTGACCGCTCTTGGTACAACCGTGCCGGGGTTGAACGCGTCATGGGGTTTTGCAGCGAGGCAGAGTACCAGCAATTCATTCATCAGGCACCGTTGTTTGAGCGCCAATTGGTGCAAAGCGGTGTGCATTTGATCAAGTTCTGGTTCTCGGTGAGTCGCAAGGAACAGCGCCGCAGGTTCAAGGAGCGTGAACTTCACCCGTTGAAACAGTGGAAGCTCAGCCCAATCGATTTGGCCTCGCTGGACAAATGGGACGACTACACCAAGGCCAAGGAAGCCATGTTTTTTGAGACAGACACTGCCGATGCGCCATGGACCGTGATCAAGTCAGACTGCAAAAAGCGTGCGCGCCTGAACGCCATGCGTTATGTGCTGCACAAACTGCCCTACACCAACAAGGATTTGACCAACATTGGCACGCTTGACACCTTGTTGGTGGGTCGTGCGCATGTGGTTTATGAGCGCGGTGAGCACCCAGGGAGCGCGCTGCTCTGAGTCGTTCAGTGGCGCGTGGCCCGGCGCCAAATCAGCAACAGGGCCAGACCGCCAATCAGCGTGAACACTACAAATGACCAGTTGGCGATGGAGCCGCCCAAAAAAGTCCAGTCAATCGCAGCGCAATCGCCGCCACCTTTGAAAATCATGGGGATGGCGCGATTCAGCGGAAAGTTTTCAATCATGCCGTAAAAGTCACGCCCGCAGGTCGCAACTTCTGGTGGATTCCACTGCAGCCAGCTCTGACGGGCGGCTACAAACGCACCAAACCCAGCGCCAGCCAACATCAATGAAGAGCCAAAGATATGCACAAATTTTGTGCCGCTAGCCGCCGTCAAGCCAGCAGTAATAGCTACGAAAATAAGAGCGTAGCGCTGCACGATGCACATCGGGCAGGGGGTGAGCCCTTTAGAGTGTTGCAGGTACAAGCCAAAAGCCAGCATCAACACGCATGCCGCGCAGACCAAGGCCAGGACCCGTCTGGGTGCTCGACCAAGCACAGCCCACACCGACTGCGCCATGGGCTATTTAGAGGCTTCGTCCAGCGCTTTGCAAGACGGAGAGCACACAGCCTGCGATTTGCCCAAAATTTTCTTGGAAATCATCTGGGATCGTGCGCGATGCTTGCCGCACAAGAAGCACGACATGGTGGCGGCACCAAACGAAGTGGCCGCCGTGAAGGGCGAACCCGACACTTTGGATTTGTAACGCAGGCCATCGGCCACGATTTTGGTTTTGGTATCTGCTTTTGCCATAGGGGCAGATTTTACGTCAGTGTGCCTTCAGATTTAAAAGCTTGCTAAAGTTCACCCTTTTGTTCATTGAGTCAAAGGGTATTTATGGCGCGCACTGTGAATTGCATCAAACTGGGTATCGAGGCTGAGGGGCTTGATTTTCCGCCCTACCCTGGCGAGTTGGGCAAACGCCTGTGGGAAAGCGTCAGCAAACAAGCTTGGGCAGATTGGCTCAAACACCAGACGATGTTGGTCAACGAAAACCGGCTGAACCTGGCAGACGCCCGCGCGCGTCAATACCTGGCGCGCCAAATGGAAAACCATTTCTTTGGTGGTGGCGCAGATGCCGCGCAAGGCTACGTGCCCCCAAAGGCCTGACGTTGCGTCTTGAGCACCATCGGGCACCCCTGGCAGCGGCTAGCGGCCTGGCGCATTCTTGACACCGACTTTGGTTCCGGGCAAACGTTTTTAGCCACCTGGAACGCCTGGCAGCAGGATGCCGCGCGGCCCCGGGTGATGCACTACGTGGCCCTGTGTGAGCAAGCTTGCAACGCGCAAGACCTGTTGAAACATGGCGCAGCCAACCCGGCCGTTTCCGCGCTGACGCAAGAGCTCGGCACGCTGTGGTTTGGGCTGCTGCCAGGATTTCACCGCTTTTTACTGGCTCACGGCCAGGTGGTGCTGACGCTGTGCGTGGGCAGTACATTGGCTTTGTTGCGCGCACAGCAATTTGAAGCTGATGCGATTGAAGTTTCCGCTCTTCAAGCACATGAGGCAGATTTTTCATGGCTTTTGAAAGCACTGGTGCGCTGCAGCCACCGCGGCACCACGCTCACCGTGCAGCACTTGCGAGCAGTTGACACGGCCGTACCGCAGGCCGCCTTGACCCAGTGCGGCTTTGTCATTCAGTCCTTCAACACCCTTGCGGACCAACCCACCCTGGCGCAACTATGTGGGCGGTTTGATCCGCCGTGGATCTTGAAAAATAGCCGTCTGGGGGCTGCACTGTCTGCCCTGCCGATTGCGCGGTGTGCCGTCATTGGCGCAGGCCTGGCAGGTGCCAGCGTGGCAGCCGCGCTGGCCAGGCGCGGATGGCAAGTGCGGGTGCTGGACCGTGCAAGCGAGCCCGCCGCAGGTGCCTCTGGTCTGCCCGTGGGATTGGTGGTACCCCACGTGTCTCGCGATGACTGTGCGCTGTCCCGCCTGTCGCGCGCAGGCGCCCGACTGATGCTGCAGCAAGCCCGCGACTTGCTGAACATCCACCAGGACTGGGCACCCAGCGGCGTGCTGGAGCGTCAGGTAAGCGGCAGTCCCACGCTACCTGCGGCGTGGCCGCAATCGGGCGAGCAATGGTCTGTCAAGCATCACGGGCTTGACGCCGTTCATCCGCTGGAACCGGGCATCTGGCATTTGCAAGGGGCCTGGATCAAGCCGGCAAGCTTGGTAAACGCCTGGCTGGCCCAGCCTGGCATCACTTTTCAACCCCATGCGGAAGTGGCTGACATGCGTTGCCAAGACGGTGTTTGGGAACTGCTGGATGCAACGGGCGCCACGCTTTGCCAAGCCGAGCGGGTGGTGTTTGCCAACGCCTGCGGTGCCTTTCATTTACTACATAAAATGAAGCACCGCATTCCGAAACTTCAAGGGCTCTGGCAGCATCTGCCTGCCATACAAGGCATGCGTGGCATGCTCAACTGGGACTTCCATCAGGTGCAAATTGATGACCGCTTTCCGCCCTACCCGGTCAACGGTTCGGGCAGCGTGGTGCCGCGCATCCCTGTGGAGGGTGGTCGGGCCTGGTTCATGGGGTCGTCGTACCAACCCGCATCACAGGTTGAGCGCAGTGACATGGCCAATCAGGCCAACAACTTCACACACCTTGCGCAATTGCTTCCATCACTGGCGCAGCATCTGGCGCCTGCGTTTTCCTCAGACGCACTGAAGACCTGGAAAAACACCCGGTGCGTCACAGCAGACCGTTTGCCTGCCGTTGGCGCATTGGACCCGGCTGACCAGCCCGGACTTTGGCTGTGTGCGGGTTTGGGCTCCCGGGGTTTGAGTTTTTCAGTGTTGTGCGCCGAGCTGCTGGCGGCCCGGTTTGGTGCCGAACCCTTGCCCATCGAGGCCAAATTGGCCCGATCACTGGAGGCGTTGCGCGCCTGAAGACAATCGCCGCCGGCGACTGCAAATCAGCTGTGGTGGGTTATCGCTCTTTTGCATAAGGAACACCCAATGCTTTGGGTGCCGTTGCGCGCCCCATCAGGCCAGCCAGCAACACCACCGTCAGCACGTAAGGCAGGGCTTGGATGAGCTGCACAGGCACCTCACCCACACCTGGCAAGTGAACACCTTGAAGGCGAATGGCGGCAGCGTCCAGAAAACCAAACAAAAGGCAGGCCCACAAGGCCTTGACTGGGTGCCAGCGACCAAAAATAAGCGCCGCCAGCGCCATGAAACCCCGGCCTGCCGTCATGTTTTGTGAAAAACTGGCACTCTGCGCGAGCACCAGGTAGCTGCCAGCCAGACCACACAGCATGCCATTCAAAGTCAGCGCGGCGTAACGCAGGCGCATGACAGACACGCCGGCGGCGTCCACCATCTGCGGGTTCTCGCCGACCGCCCGCAACCGCAAGCCAAACCGTGTTCGGAACAACATCCACCAGACCAGCGGCACCAGCAGCAGCGCCAGGTACACCAAGGCGTTGTGCCCGAACACGCCATCACCCAGCACCGTCTTCAACACCGGCAAGCGGTGTGCCGCCTCAGCCAAATCCGGCCACAGCGTCTGGATGCGCACCTCGGCGCTGACCGGTGGGGTCTGCCCCCCTTGAGAAAACCAGGCGGCACCCAATACCGCGCTCAGGCCCGCAGCGATAATGTTGATGGCCACCCCGGAGACCACCTGATCGCCCTTGTGGCTGACGCATGCCAGGCCATGCACCCATGACAAACCGACCGCCACGGTCATCGCCGCCAGCAAGGCCAAACTGGTTGAGCCAAATGCAGCACCGCACGCACCTGCGGCAAACGCCGCCAACAGCATTTTTCCTTCCAGAGCGATGTCAACCACGCCAGAGCGCTCGGACAACAGACCCGCCAAGGCACAAAAAATCAGTGGTGTCGACATCCGCAACGTCGAGGCCAGCATCGCACCAAACAGGGCTTCATCCATGCATCACGCCCACCCACCGCAGCATACGTGCCAGCAGTGGGGCAATCACGTAAGTCATGGCCCCGGAAAAAAGCACAATGAAGCCTTGCAGCATCACCACCATGTCACGGCTGAAACCGCGCACTTCAAACGCGACCTCGGCACCGCCCTGAAACAGGGCACCAAAAAGCAGGCTGGCCAGTACGATACCGAGCGGGTGATTGCGTCCCATCAAGGCCACGGCAATGCCGGTGAAGCCCGCACCGCTGACAAATTCCAGCAGCAGCTTGCCACTGACCCCGGCAATTTCATTCATGCCCACAAGGCCTGCCAATGCGCCTGAGATTGACATTGCAATCAACACCTGATGACGCGCATGGATACCCGCATATTCAGCTGCGCTTGGGCTGGCGCCGACCGCCCGCAATCGGTAACCGGCACGCGTGCGCCACAGGAACAGGTATATCAACACGGCAGCCAACGCGGCCAGCAACATACTGAGGTTCAAGGGTGAGGCTGGCCACTCCACGCCCAGCCACGCCAGCGCCTGATGCATACCTGGCAGCTTGGCGGACTCAGAGAAGCTGGCACTTTCAACCGACATGACCCCTTTCGGACGCAAATGGTTGACCAGCAGAAACACCAACACGCTGCTGGCAATAAAGTTGAACATGATGGTGGTGATCACCACATGGCTGCCCCGATAGGCTTGCAAATAAGCCGGCACCGCCGCCCACGCCATGCCAAAGAGCGCGCCCGTGACCATCATCAACGGCAGCATCAGCCAAGCTGGCCAAGATGCCGACAACCACAGTGCCACCAGCCCAGTGCCCAGACCACCCATGACAGCCTGCCCTTCGCCGCCGATGTTGAACAGCCCCCCGTGAAACGCCACGGCCACCGCCAGACCGGTAAAGACAAATGTGGTGGCGTAGTAGAGCGTGTAGCTCACACCCCGGGCGGTGCCGAATGCACCTTGAACCAGCACCTGGATCACCAGCAGCGGGTCTTGCCCGACCAACGCCACCACGCCACCAGCGGCCAACAAAGCCACCAACAAACTGACCAGCGGCAACAGCACCAGATCCGCCCAACGCGGCAAACTTGTCATGCGTTGCCTCCAGTCATCAAAAGGCCCAAAGCGGCCTCTGAGCATTGCGCGATGGGCAGTTCACCCGCCACACGACCCTGATTCATGACGATCACCCGGTCTGCCAAAGCCAAAATTTCATCGAGTTCGCTCGACACCACAAGCACCGCGCAGCCGGCTTTGCGCAGGGCACGCAGCTGAGCGTAAATGAATTCAATCGCCCCGATGTCCACCCCGCGCGTGGGTTGACCGACGAGCAGAACTTGCGGCGATTGGCCAAGCTCGCGCGCCAGCACCAGTTTTTGCTGATTGCCACCCGAAAACTTGCTGCTCAGCAGTTCAGGGTCGCGCGGGCGCACGTCAAAACGAGTCATCATGTCGGCGGTGGCCTGGCGCATGTGTGCGTGGTTCATCCAGCCAAGGGTGGCGTAGACAGGCAAGTTGTCATATCCCAAGACGGCAGACTCCCAGGCGGCAAAAGCCATCACCAGGGCGCGTGCATGCCGGTCTTCAGGCACGTGCGCCAGCCCGAGTGCCCGGGCGGCGCCTGGGTCAAGCCAATGCGGGCTCTCAAAACGACTGTTGAGCAACTGCAGTTGCCCGCGATCGGGCGTAAGCAACCCCGACAGCACGTCCATCAACTCGCTCTGGCCGTTGCCCGACACCCCAGCAATGCCGACAATTTCACCGGCGTGCAGCGTCATACTGACATCTTTCAAACGCTGCACACCCAGGCCGTCAGTGACTGATAAATGACTGGCCTGCAACACCACCTCCCCGGCCGCAGCAGCCCCAGCGTCGGTGCGCCCCATGTTCACCCGGCGCCCCACCATGGCAAGGGCGAGGCCCTCAATCGAAGCGGATGCAATCGGCACCTCCTGCACCACCCGACCCGCACGCATGACCGTGACCACATCACACAAAGCCATGACTTCCTTGAGCTTGTGGGTGATCAGAATGAGGGTGGTTCCCTGCTCGCGCAAGCGTTTGAGCACGGCAAACAACTGCGTCGTTTCGTGAGGTGTAAGCACCGCAGTGGGCTCGTCCAGGATCAGAATCCTGGCGCCCCGGTACAAAGCTTTGAGAATCTCAAGTCGCTGGCGGTCCCCCACCGGCAAATCAGCCACCAGTGCATCGAGTTGAATGTGCAGCCCGGTGGCCTGCATCAAGACATTGAGCTTGTTGCGGACTTGTTCTTTGGCCCGTTGCAGCAGCCAATGCGGCTCGGCACCCAGCATCACGTTTTCAAGTGATGTCAGGGTGTCGACCAGCATGAAGTGCTGGTGCACCATGCCCACGCCCAGCGCAATGGCATCGTCGGCGTTGCGGATGTTGACGGCTTTGCCGAACACGTCAATCTGTCCGCTGTCAGCCTGGTAGAAGCCGTACAGAATGGACATCAAGGTGCTTTTGCCGGCACCGTTTTCACCCACGATGCCGTGCACTGTGCCGGCCGCTACACGAAAAGTCACGTCAGCATTTGCTGCCACAGCACCAAACTGCTTGCAGATGCCGGCCATGCGTACCGCAGGCGCTGGTTGCTCAGGCATGCTTGAATGACTTTTTTAAGGGAAATAGGGCTTTAGCCCTTGAAAAGTAAGCGTAAATAGCTATGTTAATAATAGCTACTCACTGCCATCAATATTTACAGGCGTTGTTGGCCATGTAATCAGCCACCTTGATTTTTCCGCTGAGGATGTCGGCCTTCATGGCATCCACCTTTTTCTTCATGTCAGCACTCACCAATTTGGCGTTGTATGCATCCATGGCGAAATCGACACCATCTTCTTTCAAGCCCAACACCGACACACCAGCTTTGTGCGACTTGGCCACGTTGTACACCGCTACATCGACGCGTTTGACCATCGATGTCAACATGGTGCCGGGCTGCACATGGTTCTGGTTGCTGTCAACACCAATGGCCAGCTTTTTGCTGTCTTTGGCCGCCTGATATACACCCATGCCCGTGCCACCGGCTGCGGCGAACACCACGTCAGCCCCTTTGGCAAACTGTGCTTTGGCCAGCTCGCCGCCGCGGGCTGGGTCATTCCATGCCGAACCGGTGGTGCCTGTCATGTTGGCAAACACTTCAGTTTTTGGGTTGGCAAACTTGGCACCTTGCTCGTAACCGCACTGAAACTTGCGAATCAGCGGAATATCCATGCCACCAACAAAGCCGACCTTGCCGGTCTTGCTCGCCATGGCCGCCATGGCACCCACCAAAAAGCTGCCTTCTTGTTCCTTGAAGACCACCGATTGCACGTTAGGTAGATTGACCACCATGTCAATGATGGCGAAATTGAGCTTGGGGAATTCTTTGGCCAGTTTTTCAATGGCAGAGGCCTGGCCAAACCCAATGCCAATGATCGGGCTGGCACCCTTCTCTGCCATGCGGCGCAGGGCCTGTTCACGCTGTGACTCGTTGGAAATTTCAAACTCAAGGTAGTTTTTGCCGGTTTCCTTCTTCCACTTTTCCATGCCGTTGTAAGCCGCTTCGTTGAAAGACTTGTCAAATTTTCCCCCCATGTCAAACACCACGGCAGGTTCGGCCCAGAGCGGTGAACTGGCCAGCAATGCACAGGCCAGCAGGCTAAGACGAAGGGCTTTTGTAGTCATGGAAAATCTCTTTTCAGGAAAATAAAAAAAGTAGCTGGCGAGCGAGTCGGCTTCAAACCGGCGTTAACTATGCCACGATTTTTTCCCATCACAGTGGTCGCGACATAATCGCCGCGTCAGCCTTAGGAAAACATTCTCATGATTTTGGTTGCCGGCTCTGCCAACCTTGATTTCGTCGTTCGCTCCCAACACATTCCTGCGCCAGGTGAAACCGTGTTGGGGCAAGCCTTCAAGACTTACCCGGGCGGCAAGGGTGCGAACCAGGCCGTGGCTTGCGCCAAGGCCGGAGGTGCACAAACCCGCATGCTGCTGGCCCTTGGCAACGACCCTTACGCCGAGCGTCTTCGGGCATCTCTAGCGGAAGCAAACGTCTTGCTTTATGAGGTTCTAGCGTCTGATCGCGCTACGGGTTGTGCTTTCATTTGTGTCGCAGACAACGCGGACAACGCCATCACAGTGGCCCCAGGTGCCAACCTGTGCCTGCAAAGCCACCACCTACCCGACCTGACTGGTTTCAGCCACTTGCTGATGCAACTGGAAATTCCGCTAACCACCGTCGCCACCTACGCACAAGTGGCCAAAGCCCGGGGCGTCAAAGTGGTGCTCAATGCGGCACCAACACAACCCTTGGCTGCAGAGCTACTGAAGGCTGTGGATGTGCTGATCGTCAATGAAGGTGAGCTCGCCGCGCTGGTGCCGCACCCCGCCAGCATCGTGACCAACCTGGCGCAATTGGCTGTGCCATGCGTGGTGGTCACCTTGAGTCAGCGCGGCTGCGTGGCACGGCTGGGTAATAACTTTTTGGTACAGCCCGCGTTCAACGTGGCTGCCGTGGACACCACGGGTGCGGGTGACACCTTCAGCGGCGTGCTGGTGGCCGCTTTGAGCCAGGGCAATGCCATCAACGTCGCCATGCAGCGTGCCAGCGCCGCCGCCGCACTGGCTTGCACGGCACATGGCGCACAGTCCAGCATTCCAGCGGCAGACGCAGTCACCTCTTTTCTGGGGCAACACACCCAGTCGATCGCTGCAGATGAGGCGGCTTTGCGCGCCTACTGTGGACTCGGTTGAGTTGCATCTGTTGACACAACCCGTGCCAACCATGACCCCAGCGTCACCCAAAAAAGTTATTTTTGACACTGACCCCGGCGTCGATGACGCCATGGCGCTGTATTACGCCCTTGCCCACCCGGCCATCAATGCGCTTTACCTGTGCGCTTTGGCGGGGCGGAGTATTCCTGTGACCCTGGGCACCAGCCATCCCCTGTTCAAAAATGCCGAGTCACCGCCGGCTTTCATTCATGGCGCGGATGGGTTGGGCAACCTACCGCAGCGTAGCCCTACAACCGGCCGAACCGATCCGCGGTCATCAGCCCAATTCATTGTCGATACGGTTCGCGCAAATCCCGGCGACATCACCCTGGTGGCCGTCGGGCCGCTCGGCAATCTGGCGCTGGCGCTGCAACTGGCCCCCGAATTACCGACCCTGGTTCGCGAAGTCGTCCTGATGGGTGGCACCGTGCAGGAACTAAAAACAGTTGTTAATTAACTGTTCAGAAGTAGTTATAGTTAATGTCAATGAATAGTAATTACCGAATCAACGAATTCGCCAAGCGTGTCGGACGCTCGGTTCAGACCGTGCGTCGATGGGAGAAAGAAGGCAAGTTAACAGCCAAGCGCTTGCCTTCCGGTCATCGGTACTTCGATGAATCT
>JBBQZG010000064.1:0-16976 GCA_038207945.1 Burkholderiales bacterium | reverse complement strand
CGGCCTTGTAAATGGCGATGCTGATGTCGCGAATGCGGGTGGCCAGGTCCAGGCCGATCATTTCAACGGTTTTCTCGAACGTGATGTTTTCATCATGGTCACCCATCTCGGCCTTGGCCGCCGGGGTGTAGATGGGTTCGGGCAATTTGCTGGCATTTTTCAGGCCGGCGGGCAGCTTGACGCCGCACACCGCGCCGCCCGCCTGGTATTCCTTCCAGCCGCTGCCCGCCAGGTAACCACGCACCACGGCTTCGACCAGAATCGGTTTGAGGCGTTTGACCAGCATCGAGCGGCCCGCCACCTGCGGTACCTCGGCCGCGGTCACCACGCTCTCGGGGGCTTCCCCGGTGAGGTGAATCGGGCAGATGTTGAGGCCATTGGGGCCGAGTTTGTCAAACCAGAACAGCGCCATTTGCGTCAGCAGCACACCCTTGCCGGGAATCGGCTGGCCCATGATCACATCAAAGGCACTGATGCGGTCACTCGCCACCATCAGGATACGGTCGTGACCCACCGCGTAGTTGTCACGCACCTTGCCGCGTGCCAGCAAGGGCAGCGAGGTGATGTTGGAGGTGTGCAGGGCTGCCGAGGAAGGGGTCATGATGCGATCACTCAAAAATTGGGTTTCAAAAATATAGGGCAAGTTTAAATTCAATAAAAAAACCACCCGCAGGTGGCTTTTTCAGTAGACAAAAGCGGACGAAATCAGTTCACCACTTGCGCCAGTTCACCCCGTCCATATTGCGCCGCCACTTCAAACAAGCTATGGCCCTTGATCTTGGCGCCTTGGCCTTCGCAGCCAAACTCCAGGTAACGCTGTTTGCATAGGGCTTTGGCGGCTTCGCGGGCCGGTTTGAGCCAGTCGCGGGCGTCAAATTTCTCTGGGTTTTCGGCCATGAACTTGCGCACGGCAGCGGTCATGGCCAAGCGAATGTCGGTGTCGATGTTGATCTTGCGCACACCGTACTTAATGGCCTTCTGGATTTCCTCTACCGGCACGCCATAGGTCTCTTTCATCAAGCCACCGAACTGGTTGATGATGGCGAGCGACTCTTGCGGCACACTGCTTGAGCCATGCATCACCAGGTGGGTGTTGGGCAGGCGCTTGTGGATTTCCATGACCCGGTCAATGGCCAGAATGTC
This sequence comes from Burkholderiales bacterium, assembly GCA_038207945.1. Lineage (GTDB taxonomy): Bacteria > Pseudomonadota > Gammaproteobacteria > Burkholderiales > Burkholderiaceae_C > Rhodoferax. The sequence continues at coordinate 15,833 of JBBQZG010000064.1, read as the reverse complement.
GCCAGTGGGCTTGCGAGTGAATTTGTAGGCGCCGTGGCTGGTGCCAATGGCAATGGCCAACGCATCAAGCTGGGTGCGTTTGACAAAGTCGGCTGCTTGTTCGGGGTCGGTGAGCATTTGTTCACGCGTCATGGTGGCATCGGTGCCATGGCCGTCTTCCTTGTCGCCCTTCATGGTCTCCAAACTGCCCAGGCAGCCCAGTTCGCCTTCCACGGTGACGCCCACCGCATGCGCCATGTCGACCACTTTGCGGGTCACTTCCACGTTGTATTCATAGCTGGCAATGGTTTTGCCGTCGCCTTCCAGACTGCCGTCCATCATCACCGAGCTGAAGCCGAGGTTGATGGCACCCTGGCAGATGGCCGGGTTCTGGCCATGGTCCTGGTGCATCACCAGCGGAATGTGTGGGTAGGCCTCAATGGCCGCCAGAATCAGGTGCTTGATAAAAGGCTCACCGGCGTACTTGCGGGCACCGGCGCTGGCTTGCAGAATCACTGGCGCACCCACCTCATCAGCCGCTGACATCACGGCCTGCACCTGCTCCAGGTTATTGACATTGAACGCCGGAATGCCGTAGCCATTGGCTGCAGCGTGGTCAAGCAATTCGCGCATAGAGACTAGTGCCATGATGGGTTCCTCAAAGGTTGGGTAACTGGGTGGTAACTCTCAGCCATTTTAACGATGCACCTTGCACTACGCTGAATACCCTTCACACCTCTCCTTCGTGCCAGCACCTCAATGCGCTTATTTCACCCGGCAAATCTTGAGCATGTTGGTGCCACCTGGTGACCCCATGGGTTCGCCAAAGGTGATGGCGTAAACGTCGCCGCTTTGCACCATACCGCGCAGTTTCAGGTCGGCCTCGGCCTCGCCCAGCGCGGTGTCGCGGTCGGCACTGGTGTCAATCAGCACCGGACGCACATTGCGGTAAAGCGTCATTTTCCGTTGCGTGGCTATTTTGGCCGTCAGCGCGTAGATCGGCACCTGAATCAGGTGGCGGCTCATCCAGAGTGCGGTTGAGCCACTGTCGGTCATGGCCACAATGGCTTTGGCGCCCAGGTGGTGCGCAGTGAACAAGGCGCCCATGGCGATGCTCTGGTCGATCCGGGCAAAGGTTTTGCCGGTGAAGTCAGCCTCCAGCTTGAACATCTCCCCGCCCTCGGCCGCATGGCAAATCTTGGCCATTTCAATCACGGTTTCCAGCGGGTATTTGCCGGCGGCGGTTTCTGCGGACAACATCACGGCATCGGTGCCGTCGAGCACCGCGTTGGCCACGTCGCTGACCTCGGCGCGCGTTGGCACCGGGTTGGTGATCATGGATTCCATCATTTGCGTGGCGGTGATCACCACCCGGTCATGCTCCCGCGCCAGTTTGATCATGCGTTTTTGCAGGGCCGGTACCACGGCATTGCCCACTTCAACGGCCAGGTCACCACGCGCCACCATGATGCCGTCACTGGCCAGCAGGATTTCCAGGAGCTTGGGAATCGCCTCTGCGCGCTCGATCTTGGCAATCAGGCCAGGCTTGTGACCGTCCGGCGACGCCACGCTGCACAACTGCCGTGCCATTTCCATGTCAGAGGCGCTTTTGGGGAAACTCACGGCCACGTAATCGGCCTTGAAACTCATGGCGGTGCGAATGTCGTCCATGTCTTTGCTGGTCAGCGCCGGTGCGCTCAAGCCACCGCCCTGCTTGTTGATGCCTTTGTTGTTGGACAACTCACCGCCGAGCTTGACCGTGGTGTGGATGGCCTCGCCAACCACAGCATCCACAATGATCACAATCAGCCCGTCATTGAGCAGCAACACGTCACCCACCTTGACTTCTCGCGGCAGCGCTTTGTAATCGAGCCCGACCGCATCCACATCGCCGAGCTCAGTGCGCGCCGCGTCCAGCACAAAATGCTGGCCTGGCACCAGAAGCACCTTACCCTCTGCAAACCTGCCCACGCGAATTTTGGGGCCTTGCAGATCCGCCATGATGCCCACCTCACGCCCGGCGCGCTTGGCGGCCTCGCGCACCAGGCGTGCCCGGTCAATGTGGTCTTGCGCTGTGCCGTGGCTGAAATTCAGCCGCACCACATTCACCCCAGCGCGAATCATTTGCTCCAGCAACGCCGGATCACTGGATGCGGGGCCTAAAGTGGCAACAATTTTGGTAGCACGACGCGGCATGGATCAGTCTCCTTGTAATTAAGTTTCGCGATTTTCACATGAAAGCAATTACTGGGCAGCAACAGCAGACATAGCCAAAAATTGTGGTTCAATACATTTTCCAGATCGCCATTGACCCGTTTGCAATATCCGCCATGCCACAGACTGAAAGCACGTTTGCCGAATTGCTGGGCGCACCCGCAGCCAGACCGCGGTTGCTGGTGGTCGACGACCAACCGATCAACATCCAGGTTATGCACCAGATTTTTGCTGCTGACCACAAGGTGTTCATGGCCACCAGCGGTGCGCAGGCACTGGCTTTTTGCCGCGCCACCCCGCCTGACCTGGTGCTGCTGGACATTGTGATGCCCGGCATAGACGGCTTTGAGGTCTGTACCGCACTGAAAGCTGATCCCAACACGCGCGACATTCCGGTCATTTTTGTCACTGCGCATACCGATGAGGCGCAAGAAACGCTTGGCCTGGAATTGGGCGCGGTGGACTTCATCTCAAAGCCGGTCAACCCGGCGGTGGTCCGTGCCCGCGTCAAAACCCAGCTCACGCTCAAATTCCAGACCGACCTGATGCGCAAGCTGGTTTTTCTGGATGGTCTCACCGGGGTTTTCAACCGGCGCTATTTTGACCAGCAGCTCAGCATTGAAATGTCCCGTGCCGTGCGCGCCCAGTCGCCGCTGGCGCTGGTCATGATCGACGTTGATTTTTTCAAGCGCTTCAATGACCGCTACGGTCACCAGGCGGGTGACGACTGCTTGCGGCAGATTGCACTGACCCTGAAGGAAAGCCTGCGCCGCCCGGCCGACCTGGTGGCCCGCTACGGCGGCGAAGAATTCGCCTGCATCCTGCCCGACACCGCATTTGCGGATGCCTTGGCCATCGCCCAGGAGTTGGAGCAAAGTGTGCGCCACAAGGCCATTGCACACGCCGACTCGGATGCGGCCAACATGGTCACCATCAGCCTGGGTGTGGCGGGCTACGGCGGCCATGCCGTCGCGCAAGCCGAGTCCCTGCTGGCGTTGGCTGACGCCCAACTGTACTGCGCCAAGAACGCCGGGCGGGCGCGCATTTGTGGTGATCAATTAACATCGGCATGATTCTTCACCTGCCTGGCCCAACCTGACATGACATTGCGCGCCGCCCGCTCCAATCCACCCAAGGCGGCATGGTTTTCCAGTTGGCTACCCCGCCGCCTTGAACTGCAGTTGATGCTGCTGATTTCGGTGTGCCTGGTGCTGTCCATGATGGGCTATGGCGCCTACCGGGCGAATGCCGAAGTGGCTGAGGCCCGCCACAACGTGTCTGAACGCATGGTGTCACTGGCCAAAAATCTGGCCATCCTCGGTACACATTTTTTACACAACAACGACACACAACGTATCGAGCCACTGCTGCTGCAGCTCGCCACAGTAGACGGCATTTACTCTGTGATGGTGACCGATTTGAGCGGCAAGCCGATCACCGAAGCGGTCAACCAAAACCTGGTCTGGTCACCCCGTTATGGCGCGTCGCAGGTGGCCGTACCCGACAAATCGCAGCCTGACTCGGTCCTGATCACGCAAGCCCACAACCCTCTGGCGCGTGATTTCCTGGCTGGCACCGGCGGCACCATGACCGTCTGGCAGCGCATGGGGGGAGCCAATCCATTGGGTTGGGTGCGCGTCAATTACCGGCTTGACACTTTTGCAGGCATCACCCACAGCATTTACCTGCAGGCCGCCAAAGCGGTGGCCATCGCCACCCTGGTCACCTTGCTGCTGATGTCGCTGTTGCTGCGCCCCAGCATGCGGGCTCTGCGCGAGGCCACCGAATTCGCCAGCCACATGGACACCAGCATGGGCGGACAGATCAAGGTGTCACACCGTTCCACCGAGATTGAAGCGTTGGGCAACGCACTCAACGTGGTGTCGGAGCGCCTGCTGTTGCAGCACGCCGAACTCCATAGCCAGAAGTTTGCGCTTGATCAACATGCCATCGTCAGCATCACCGACCTGGACGGCAACATCACTTACGCCAACCAGCGCTTTTGTGACATCAGCGGCTACAGCGCGCAAGAGCTCATTGGCCAAAACCACCGCATTATCAAATCGGATGAGCATCCTGCGGCCATGTTTGAAGACCTTTGGCACACCATCAGCCAGTGCCATGTATGGCACGGTGACGTGAAAAACCGCAAGAAGGACGGCACTTTTTACTGGGTCAATGCCACCATCGTGCCGCTGGTCGGACGCGATGGCCTGCCGCACCATTACATCGGCATCCGCACCGACATCACCACCAACAAGCTGCTCGAAGAAAAGCTGCAATTGGCCAAAGACGAGGCTGAGGCTGCCACCCGCGCCAAAGCGCAGTTTCTGGCCAACATGAGCCACGAGATCCGTACCCCCATGAACGCGATTCTGGGCATGCTCAAACTGCTGCAAAACACCGAACTGAACAAACGCCAGTTTGACTACACCCACAAGGCAGAGGGTGCGGCGCAGTCGCTGCTGGGGCTGATCAACGACATCCTTGATTTTTCCAAGATTGACGCCGGCAAGATGACACTTGAGGCGCAGACTTTCCGCATGGACGAATTGATGCGCGACCTTTCGGTGATCATTTCTGCCAATCTGGGCGCCAAACCGGTTGAAGTGCTGTTTGACATTGACCCGGGCGCGCCCAAAACCCTGCTGGGCGATGCCATGCGCCTACAACAGGTGCTGATCAACCTGACCAGCAACGCCATCAAGTTCACACCCCAGGGTGAGGTGGTGATCAGCATCACCCAATTGGCACACACTGCGAGCGACACCACCCTGCGTTTTGCGGTGCGTGACAGCGGCATTGGCATTGCACCAGAAAACCAGCATCACATCTTCACCGGCTTTTCCCAAGCCGAGGCCTCCACCACGCGGCGCTTTGGTGGCACCGGCCTGGGCCTGACGATCAGTCGGAAGCTGGTGGCCATGATGGGCGGCGCGTTAAGCGTGAAAAGCACCCTGGGACAAGGCAGCACCTTTGAGTTCACCCTCACCCTGCCGTTGGCGTTGGACGCATCTGCAACCGAAGCCGCAGTAGCCGGGCTGAATCATGGCGCGCAAATTGCCGGTGACCTGCGCGTGCTGGTGGTGGACGACAACCCCACCGCCCGCGAGGTGCTGGGAACCATGGCCGCCTCGCTGGGCTGGCAGGTGGACACCGCGGCAGATGGCGCGGCAGCACTTGCGCTCGTTCAAGGTCGCGCCAAAGCCGGACTGCCGCCGTTTCAGGCCATGTTCATCGACTGGCAAATGCCCGGCATGGATGGCTGGCAAACCATTGAGCAACTGCATGCCAGGCACGACCTGGTGCAGCCACCCATTGTGGTCATGGTCACCGCCCATGGACGCGAAACACTGGCCCAACGCAGTGCCGATGACCAGGCGCGCCTGAATGGCTTTCTGGTGAAACCCGTCACGGCGTCCATGCTGTTTGATGCCGTGGCCGACGCTCTGGGCAGCCGCAACCAACCCGCCACGCCGCCCGCGGCACCCATCAAACCGCAGCCACTGCACGGCCTGCGCCTGCTGGTGGTGGAAGACAACCTCATCAACCAGCAGGTGGCCCAAGAGATGCTGAGTGCCGAAGGTGCACAGGTTGAGCTCGCCGACAACGGACAGCTTGGCGTGGACGCGGTGACGCAGGCCATTGCCAGCGGCACGCCGTTTGATGCCGTGCTGATGGACATCCAGATGCCCGTCATGGATGGGTACAGTGCCACCCGGGCGCTGCGCCAAGACCTTGGGTTGAGTCAACTCCCCATCATTGCCATGACCGCCAACGCCATGGCCTCCGACCGTGACGCCTGCCTCGCTGCGGGCATGAACGAGCATGTCGGCAAACCCTTTAATCTGGTGAAGCTGGTGAACCTTTTGCGGACACTGACCCACACCAACACCGCAGACCTTGACAGCAAGGCACCCACCCCGACCCCACCTGCCAAGTTCACCGCTGGCATGCTGAGCGCTCCCGGCTTTGCCGGTGCACCACCGGAACCAGCCCTGCCACCGAAAGACGCCGTGGACATCGCTGCGGCGCTGGCGCGCCTGGGTGGCAACCAGTCTCTGTATGCACGGGTGCTGCAGTCTTACCTCAGCGACATCGCCACGCAACCCGACCAACTGGCGCGCTGCGTGCAACAGGGTGACCTGGAGGGCGCCGCGCGACTGCTGCACACCGTCAAGGGCCTGTCGGCCACGGTCGGGGCCAGCTACATGGCGGCGGTCGCACGCAAGGCCGAGTTGGTTGTCAAAGCCGCCCAAGCCACCGGCAATGACGGTGTTGCCGCCTTGAACCTGTCAACGCTATGTGAAGAATTTCGCTCAGCAGTGGTCAGCACACAACACGTGCTCAGGCAGGTCGCCCTGGCTTACACGACACCAGCCGTTGCAGCCGCCGCAACCAGCGCCACACGCAAGCTGTCAGCAGCTGACCTGCAGTTGCTGAACACATTACAGCCCTTGCTCAAAGCGTCAGACATGCAAGCCTTGGCCGTGTTTGAGCAATTGCAGCCATCCGACGCCCTGATGCGCAGTCCCCACTTTGAGCCTGTGGCCGAGGCCATGGCAGCATTTGACTTTGCTGCCGCCTCCAGGCTGTGTGCACAGATGATGCACACAGAGACTTGATCTAGAGCATTTCAAGCGCCACGGCGGTGCCTTCGCCGCCACCGATACACAGGGTGGCCACGCCCTTTTTGAGGCCACGGGCTTGCAGGGCGTACATCAGGGTGACCATGATGCGTGCCCCGCTGCAGCCAATCGGGTGGCCCAGCGCGCAGGCGCCGCCATTGACATTGACGATGTCGTGGCTCAGGTTCAAATCGTGCATCAAGGCCATCGGCACCACGGCAAAGGCTTCATTCACCTCCCACAGGTCCACGTCTTTCACACCCCAACCGGCTTTGGCCAAGGCTTTGTTCACCGCGCCAATCGGTGCTGTCGCGAACCAGTTGGGCTCTTGCGCATGCACGGCGCTGGCCACCACACGGGCCAATGGCTTGAGGCCCAGTTGGGTGGCGGTACTGGCCCGCATCATCACCAGCGCCGCAGCGCCGTCGTTGATGCTGGAGCTGCTGGCCGCCGTGATGGTGCCGTCTTTCTTGAAAGCGGGTTTCAGGCTGCTGATCTTGTCGAGCTTGACCTTGCCCGGACCTTCGTCGATGCTGATGACCTTGTCACCGGCACGCCCCTTGACGGTCACGGGCGTGATCTCGGCGGCAAACGCGCCGGAACTGGTTGCCGCCTGCGCACGCATCACGCTGGTGGTGGCGAACTGGTCTTGTTGCGCACGGGTAAAGCTGTATTTGGCCGCACAGTCTTCTCCAAACGTACCCATCGAGCGGCCGGGCTCATAGGCGTCTTCCAGGCCATCGAGCATCATGTGGTCAAAAATGCGGTCGTGGCCAATGCGGTAGCCACCACGCGCCTTGGGCAACAAATACGGTGCATTGGTCATGCTCTCCATGCCACCGGCCACCACCACATCCGCGCTGCCAGCCAGCAACATGTCATTGGCAAACATCGCCGCGCGCATGCCCGAGCCGCACATTTTTGACAGCGTGACGGCACCCGCGCTGATAGGCAAACCGCCTTTGAACGCCGCCTGGCGCGCCGGCGCCTGCCCCTGACCGGCCATCAGGCAGTTGCCAAACAGCACTTCGTTGACCAGATCAGGCGACATACCGGCACGCGCCACCGCGGCCTTGATGGCCGCGCCACCCAGGTCATGCGCAGCGAGGGTTGAAAAATCGCCCTGGAAACTTCCCATGGGGGTGCGTGCGGCACCTACGATCACGATGGAATCAGTCATGTCAGTCCTTTTAAGTAAAAACAGGCTCTAGCCCTTATGAATAAAGAGTAATACGCTATGAAATTCAGACGCTTTCAAATGGAGTCCGGCAGCTCCGAGTCGACCAGTTTCCGGTGGAAACGTTTGCTTTGGTCGTACGGAAACACATCAAACATGTGACCCGCCAGAATGCGGTCCTTGTTTTTTTGCCAGAAGGCCGCCTCCAACAAATTGGCGTGGTGCGCCATGAACACCTCACGCACCACCGGATTGCCCAGCAAGAAGGGGCCAAACGTCTCAGGGAACACATCGTGGGGGCCCACGGTGTACCAGACCTCGCCCGACATTTCGTCTTCTTCGCAGCGTGGCGTGGGCACCTTGCGAAACTTGCAGTCGGTGATGTATTCGATTTCGTCGTAGTCGTAAAACACCACCTTGCCGTGGCGCGTGATGCCAAAGTTTTTCCACAGCATGTCACCGGGAAAAATGTTGGCGGCGATCAGGTCTTTCAAGGCATTGCCGTACTCAATCACACCGCGTGCCAGTTGCTCCCGGGCCCGCTCGGCAGCGGGTGTGGTGTTGGCCGGATCGGCGCCACCGGCGTCAAAAGCATCTTGCAAATAGATGTTGAGCGGGATCATGCGCCGCTCGATGTAGACGTGTTTCAGAATCACCTCCAGCTGCCCGTCGCCATCGCGGTCGCTCACCTCCAGCTGGCTGGGCGCAAACTTTTCGATTTCGGCAATCAGCTCGTCAGTGAAACGGTTGCGCGGAAAAGCCACCTCGCTGTATTCCAGCGTGTCGGCCATGCGCCCAACCCGGTCGTGCTGCTTGACCAGCAGGTATTTGCCCTTGATCTGCTCGCGACTGGTTTCCTTGGGCGGCGGATAGAAGTCCTTGATGACCTTGAACACATAAGGAAAACTTGGCAAGTCAAACACCAGCATGACCATGCCCTTGATGCCCGGTGCAATCCGGAACTTGTCGGTCGAGTGGCGCAGATGGTACAAAAAGTCGCGGTAAAACAGCGTCTTGCCCTGCTTGGCCAGACCCAACGCGTTGTACAACTCGTTGCGCGGCTTGCGCGGCATCATGCTGCGCAAAAACTGCACATAGGCGCTGGGTATTTCCATGTCGACCATGAAATAGGCCCTGGCAAAGCTGAACAGCATGTGCATGTCGTCCTCGCCGTGCAGCACCGCGTCGATGGCCAGGTGTGTTTCACCCTCGGTGTACAAAATCGGCAACGCAAAGGGCACCTCATGGAAGCCATTGATCATCTTGCCCACCACGTAGGCACCCTTGTTGCGGTAAAACAGGCTCGACAGCACCTGCAACTGGAAGTTGGCGTGCAGCTTGCTGGTGCCCAGCAGCGGGTTGATGACACCCATGACCAAGGCAGCGTCGCGCGGTAAATCTTCAAAATCGCGGTGCAGGCCAAAGTCCTTGAGCACCTGAACCAGCACGCCCTGCATGCCGGCCGGCGCTGGGTAGTAGGCCCGATAGGTGGGGCGTGTTTCGGCCTCGCTGTTTTCGATGTACTCGGTGCTGACCGCGGGCCGCACAAAGATGAAATCGTTCTGGAAATAGCTGCGGTGCAGGATTTTGGTGGTGACCGAGTTGAAAAACGTCTCGGCCAGCTCAGGCTGGTGGTGGTCCACCAGCAGCCCAATGTAATGCAGCTTGACCTGCTGCCAAATGTCCATGGGTTGCTCACCGGCCTTGAACTCGCGCTCCAGCCGGTTGGAACATTCGCGCACCCGCAGGTCGTAAAACTCGATACGCTCACGCTGGGCACGCTGCTGGCCCGCCCAGTCTGCAGTTTCAAAGCGGTGTTTGGCGCGGGCTGATTCGGTTCGGAAAAGCCGGTAATGGCGGTTAAACCCGTCCATCATGGCTTTGGCGATGTCGTAGGCAACCGTGGAGTCGAGGCGGGCAGGAAACATGCTTGCTCTTTAATTGATAGCAATTGGCGCTTATCTCAAAAGGGCCAAATGGCAATTTTTTATATAAATGATAACGCTGACCGAGCCTGCAACTCGGGACGCGGATAACGCTTGAATGCATTGCGAAACACATTCACCACTTCGTGCGAGCCAGTCATGCTGACGCCGAGGTCTTTCACCAACCCGTCCTTGAGGCCATAACACCAGCCATGCACGGCCACTTTTTGGCCACGCGCCCAGGCGTCCTGCAAGACGTTGCTCAGGGCCACATTGCCCACTTGCTCGATCACATTCATTTCACACAAGGTGTCTTCCTGCTCGGCCACCGTCAGATGGTCCAGACGACGGCGATGGCGCAGTTTGACATCATGCACATGACGCAGCCAGTTGTCAGCCAAACCCACGCGGGTGCCGCGCAGTGCGGCCAACACACCGCCACAGCCATAGTGGCCCACCACCATGATGTGCTCGACCATGAGATGGTCCACGGCAAACTGGATCACCGACAACGCATTCAGGTCAGAGTGCACCACCACATTGGCAATATTGCGGTGCACGAAAACCTCACCGGGGTCCAGCCCGGTGATCTCGTTGGCGGGCACGCGGCTGTCTGAACAGCCAATCCACAGGTATTTGGGCGACTGCTGCTGGGCCAGTTGGCTGAAGAATCCCGGGCGCTGCAGTTCCATGCGAGCGGCCCAGACGCCGTTGTTGTCAAGAAGGTGTTGCAGGGATTGGGTCATAAACTCGTTTTCATCAAAATTTTTCAGGTCGCAAAACCTCCACGTCATGCAGGTAAGCCACCATGGCGTAGTTGTCGTAGTAACGCGCTTGAACATGTCGCAAGGCGGTTTCAGCCAGGGCGCGGGAGCAGACCACGTCAATGCGGATGTTGCCAGATGCACTCCACGCTGCATTGCGCACCCCGCGGCTGCCACGCCCACGGGCGTCACAGACGGTGTAGCCGCGCACACCCAATTTATCGAGATCGCGCAGCAGGGACTCCTCAACCGCCGATTCAGTGATGACCGTCAACAAGGTTCGTACACCAGTCTTGAGCGTCATGGCGCCACTCCCGTGAATTGCAATGCCAGCCGATGGTAGAGCGGGATGCCCACCAAAATATTGAAAGGGAAAGTCACGCCCAGCACCGCTGCCAGCGAAAGCACCGGATTGGCCTCAGGCACCGCCAGACGCATGGTGGCCGGCACCGCAATGTAAGACGCACTGGCAGCCAAAGTTGACAGCAGCGTGACGCCCCCCACCGACAAACCCAGCGCCAGTCCGCAGGCCAGACCGAGCATGGCGGAAAACAGCGGCATCAGCACACCAAAAGCAATGATGAACAGGCCGCGCTTGCGCAACTCGCCCGCCTGGTGCGCCACGATCAGCCCCATCTCCAGCAAGAACAGCGCCAGTGCGCCCTTGAACAAATCGTAAAACAGGCCTTTGACTGGCTCCAGCCCGACCGGGCCAGCCACCCAGCCCACCAGCATGCCACCGAGCAAAAGGGTCACCCCCTTGCCCAAAAACGTTTCATGCGCCAACCCGCGCCAATCCGTTTGCTGCCCGATCCCACGCGCCAGAACAATACCGACCAAAATCGCGGGAACCTCCATCACTGTGAGAAAAATGGCCAACTGGGGCTCGAACGCGATGCCGCGTGTGGTCAACCAATTGGCGCCGACCGCAAAGGTCGCCACGCTCACCGAGCCATAGTGCGCCGCGGTGGATGCGGCGTCGGCCCGGCCAAGTTTGCCTATAAAACTCAGCACGGCAAAGGCCAACAGCGTTTGCACCACGCCCAGCACGATCACCAGACCGAGTTGCGGCAACAACGGCAGCACCGCCTGTTGGGCCAGACCCTCGCCCCCTTTGAGGCCAATGGTCAGCAGCAGAACCAGCGACAGCGAGTCGTAGAGTGCGGCCGGCAATTTGAGTTCGGAGCGCAGTAGCCCGGCTGCCAGACCGAAGATAAAAAACAAAACAACAATATCAAGCATTGAAAATGGGCACCTGTAGTGCCCACATTATCAACAAATGATGTGCCGTCAATCAGCCGTCAGTCTGCTGTCAGTCGTCGTCTCCGAGTTCAGGATCCCAGCCCAGCGTTCGGGCTCTTTGAATGGCAGCATCGTAAATCCGGTGATGCCGCTCGGCCAATGCGGTTGGCAAGCGGCTGGGCAAATTCCCATACGGCTCCCAGGCTTTGGAGACGGCATCCAGCAACACTTGAAAGTCAGCTGCACTGCGTCCAATAAAAGTATCGTTTTCTGGCAGGAGGTCGAATAACCAGGCATCACGGATGGTTCGACCGATCATGGTCATCCCGCCATTTTCTTCATTGTCCAGACCGATATAGGTTTGCATTGCGTAAGCTCTGTATAAAAAGTTGGTGGGTAATGATCGCAGGTTTACGCGCTTACCGCGTCAAACCGGCATAAAGCAGTGGCAGCTTTTCCGGCAGGCGCTCCACCTTGTCCACCACCATGTAGTTCTGTGCGCCAAAGATGCGCGACACATACTGGTCGGCGCGCGGGTCCAGGCTCATGCAATAGGTGCTGATGCCACTGCGCCCGGCCTCCTCCACCGCTTTTTTGGTATCAAAGCGCAGGTACTGCGGGTCGCGCACGTCCACGTCGGCCGGCTCACCGTCGGTGATGACCAGCAGCAGCTTCTTGGCCGAGCGCTGGGCTTTCAAAGCGGCAGCCGCATGACGAATGGCGGCCCCCATGCGGGTCGAAAGCTGACCGCTCATGCCCGCCAGCCGCGCCTTGACCAGGTCGTCGTAGGGTTGATTGAAATCCTTGAAACGCCAGTAGTTCACATCATGCCGACCATCCGAGCAGAAGCCATGAATGGCAAACGGGTCACCCACTTTGGCAATGGCGTCGGCCAGCAGCACGCAGGCCTGGCGGGTGAGTTCGAGCACGGTGTGATCCTGCCCGGCAACGCGGTCGTTGGTGGAATGCGACAGATCGAGCAAGACCATGACCGAGATGTCACGCGTCTTGCGCACGCTGCGCATCATGATGCGCGGGTCGGGCTGCTGGCCCATGCGCATCTCGACCAGCGCGGCCAGCGCGGCATTGATGTCAATGTCGTCGCCGTCTTCGAGCTTGCGCAGGCGCTGCACACCTTGCGGCTGCATGGCGTCAAGCAAAAACTTCATGCGCGAGATGACACGCTTGTGCTCAGATGCAATGGCGTCAATCAGCGCCAGGTCGCCGGCTTTGGCTCGTCGCTCCTGCACCGTGACCCACGCCGGACGCTCCAGCTGGATCAGGTAATCCCACTCGGCGTAATGGCTGGGCGGCACCAGCGGTTCCTTGCCTTCGGATGCGTTGTAAGACACGCCCATGTCTTCATAGGGGAAAAGTTCGGTGGCCAGCACCCAGATTTCCTGTGCGTCGTCACCCGCAGTCTCCACCTCGGTTTCGTTGGCCATCTCCATCAGGTTGACGTACTTGCGCACCTGCTGGGGCTCCTGATAGCCGGCAGCGATGGACTGGCCGAAGTCGAATTCCTCAAACGCCCAGAAGTAGCGGTTGTCGTCGCGGTAGGGTGCGCGCTGCAGGTCGGTACGCGGGTGGTAGGCTGGCCCCACGTCCTTGAAACTGTGTGCCAGCGCCACGCCAATGTCCCATGACACGGTGTTGTCAAAGGGTTGCGCCAACACGCCGGGCAAAGCCTGTGCAAACAGTACACGTCCCTGTGCGATCCAGGGATGGGTATCCTGGTCATCGGGTTCCAGCAGTGCGCGTGCCAGGCGGTTGAGGTAATCCCCCGCCGAGGCCGCTTGCATCGGCGTCACCGTGTGCAGGCTGCACCAGAGCTGGCGCAAGCCCGGAAATTTAGCGCAGGCCAACGCCTCGACACGGGCATCCTCGATCACCCCAATCACCGCCATTTGCCAGGGATTGAGCGCTTCCGCCGAGATCGGCTGGCGGGTGTACACCAGGTGCGCCGCAGCATGGGCGGCAGTAGCCCGGTACAACTCGGTGGCGCTGACCTGGCCCTGCTGACCCTCCACCGCATCAAAGGCATCTGGCAGGTGAATCAGGTAATCTTCAATGTAAGGCGTGTAGCCCTCGCGCGACTCAAAATCGCCCGAGGTCGGGCGCATGAAGAAGTCGCGCCCCCACAGCGCGCGCAGGTACATGTTGATGCGCCGTTGCACATCCACCAACAAGGTGCCCTTGCGCTCCTTTTGCAGCATGGCCAGCGACTCTTTGGAATTGAGGCCAAAGTACTTGACCTGCTCTTCGTAGTTGGTGCGGTGGGCGTGCGCACCCCAGTTGGCCCAGCGGCGCAAGCCGCCCAGCGTGAGCTGGCCCAGCAGCACATCAATTTTGTCCAGCATGGGACGCAGGCCGCGTGGCGCCTGGTTCACCAGGGCGCTGATCACTTGCAGGTATTGCAAAAACAAGCTGCCGTCCGCCAGCCGCTTGGCGGCTGTGGGGGCGGTGGCCAGAACCAGTTCAATCACCGAGCCCGAGGTTTTGGAGGCCAGCATCAATGCCTCGGTCACCAGGTCAGCCACCACGTCCTCGCCGACTTCCCTGGCGACTTGCGGCGCTGAATCAATCCAGGCATTGACCAGGCTCGCGCCCTTACCCAGCCCGCGCAGCGCCGCTGCACCCTTGACGTAGTTGTCCAGCCCACGGGCAGAGAACACGCGGGAGGCATCGGCCCATGCGTGTGCCAGCAGCGTGCGCGACTCGGGTTCGAGTTCGTCTAGCCAAGCTTGGTAGTCGTCAAGATGAACGGACATGTCGCTCTCCGGGTTCGATGTGGCAAGCCGCGCGGTCAGAAGAAGGTGCTCACCGCCGCGTCCAGGGCATCGCGCATGTCTGGGTCGTCGGTGATGGGGCGCACCAGCGTCACGCGGCAGGCCGCCTGCGCCGCTACACCCCGGGCAATCAGGCTGCCCGCGTAAATCAGCATGCGGGTCGAGATACCCTCGTCCAGGCCGTGGCCCTTCAGGTTGCGGGCGCGCTCGGCAATCGACACCAGTTTGCCCGCCACCTCAAGAGAGACACCGGTTTCATGGGCCACGATTTCCGCCTCAACGTCGTGCGCCGGGTAGCTGAAATCCAAGGCACCAAAACGCTGCTTGGTTGACTGCTTCAAGTCTTTCATCAGACTCTGGTAGCCCGGGTTGTAGGAAATCACCACCTGAAAGTCAGGGTGCGCCTGGACCAGTTCGCCCTTTTTCTCCAGCGGCAGAATGCGCCGGTTGTCCGTCAGGGGGTGAATCACCACCGTGGTGTCCTGACGTGCCTCAACCACCTCGTCCAGGTAACAGATGGCCCCGTGGCGGGCGGCCATGGCCAGCGGCCCGTCTTGCCAGCGCGTGCCGTTGGCATCGAGCAAGAAGCGCCCCACCAGGTCAGAGGCGGTCATGTCTTCGTTGCAGGCCACGGTGATCAGCGGTTTTTGCAGCCTCCATGCCATGTACTCCACAAAGCGCGTCTTGCCGCAGCCAGTGGGGCCTTTGAGCATCATCGGCATGCGCACGGAGTAGGCCGCGTCAAACAGTTCCACCTCGTCGGCCACCGGGCGATAGTAAGGCTGCCGGGTGATGCGGTAGGGTTCCAGGATGTCGTTCATTTGGGTCTCCAATCAAAAATGCTTTGGACTTGGCGCTGCGCGGTGCCGGGGGTGTCAGCAGGTCTTGCCACACGCCAAGGCACCTGCTTTTGGCAGGCATGCCTTGGCGTGTGGCCCCGGCCAAAATGCGCCGGGGCCTGGTGCAGCGCAGCGGTGTTAAACCGTTTTGCCGCGGAAGATCACCATGGAGGCACCTTGTGACTGCCTGAAGTTGTCATAGCCAATCAGGCGGACATGGTTGTCCGGGTTGGACTTGCGGCAGGCTTCGCACTCGGCGAGGATTTTGTCCACGTC
>JBBQZG010000063.1:0-17186 GCA_038207945.1 Burkholderiales bacterium | reverse complement strand
CACTTTGTCTGCATCCGGGCCAAAGGCTTCCAGAATGAAGTCGGCGCGGGCACACATTTCATAGTGGTCGTCTGCGGTGATGTTGGCCGAGAACAGCTTGGCCTGGCCGGTCTCGTCCTGGGCGCGTTTCATGGCGTCATAGACCAGCGGGTACACCTTCTTGGCCGGGCAGAACACCTGGTTGCCCTGGGGTTCGTCGTTCTTGATGAAATCACCACCCAGCCAGAACTGATAAGCGGCGGCGGCAAACGGCTCGGGGCGCAGGCCCAGCTTGGGCTTGATGATAGTGCCGGCAATGTAGCCGCCGTCCTTCATGGGACGACCCAGGATACGCCACATGTCAGAGATGTCTTTGCTGGGGCCGTCAAACAGCTGAATGGCACGTTCTGGAAAATAGATGTCATGAATCTTGCCGTGCTCGATGTCGCCCATGCCCTGGTTGTTGCCAATCACCAGCGTCAGGATCGACACCATCATCATGCGGCCATCGGTGATGTTGCGGTCAAACAGGTCCATCGGGTAGGCAATGCGCATGTCCTCCGTGGCTTCATCAATGTAATACACCAGCGCGTCCAGATTGCGGGTGAAGTCATCGGTGGTCGAGACCTCAACATTGGTGCCAGTGGATGACTCGGCAGCGAAGTGCGCGGCGCATGACAGATAGCTGCCAAATCCGGGCTTTGGTTTCATCTTGTAAGCGACGAGGATGTGCTTTCCGCCAGCAATAAGGTCTTCTTCCTTGAGGCTCAGGTCAGCGTAGCGATTCGATTGATCCATGTGAAATCTCCTGTTGTTGAAAATGAAAGGTGGCGATGGGTTGAACTATAGACACGCCGATTCATCATGAAAATTCAAATATATTGATTTTCAAATCAGTTTTAACTGATGAATAGCGATTTGGGTTTGGCGGACAGCCGCGCCATCCGGAAGCCAGAACAAGAGGTGAGCTCATGCCCCGGATAAAACACACAGCCGCGCCATGCGAAGCCCAGAAAACAGTCAAATTCAAAGACAATTGCAGCCGTACTCAAACGTGTTTTGTCGCCTAAAGGAGCCGTGTATGCCCATCGTCGTGTTCAATCAAAAAGGAGGCGTTGGCAAGTCCACCATCACCTGCAATCTGGCGGCCATCAGCGCCAGTCAGGGACTGCGTACGCTGGTGATTGACCTGGATCCGCAGGGCAACTCCACCAGCTACCTGCTGGGCACCACCGCCACGGACGATCAGCCCACCGTGGCGGGATTTTTTGAGCACTCCTTGAGCTACAGTTTCAAGAGCATTCCACCCACGGACTTCATTGTCCACACACCCTTCGAGAACCTGCATGTGATGCCCTCCAGCGCCGCGCTCAACGAGTTGCAGGTCAAGCTGGAATCGCGCCAGAAAATATACAAGTTGCGGGAAGCTCTGCAGCAGTTGGCCGACAGCTACGACCGCATCTACATTGACACCGCGCCTGCGCTGAACTTCTACACCCGTGCCGCCCTGATTGGGGCCACCGGTTGCCTGATTCCGTTTGATTGCGACAGCTTCTCGCGCCAGGCGCTGTACGCGTTGCTGGAGAGCGTGCAGGAAATTCGCGCTGACCACAACCCCGATCTGCAGGTGGACGGCATCGTGGTGAACCAGTTCCAGGCGCGTGCCAACTTGCCCCAGCGCATGGTAGCTGAGCTGATTGAAGAAGGTTTGCCAGTGTTGCAGCCCTATTTGCCATCGTCGGTGAAGATTCGGGAATCGCACGAGCAGGCGATGCCGATGATTTACCTTGACCCCAACCACAAGATCACGCTGGCGATGGTTGAGCTTCATGATGGGTTACGGCGCTAACCCACAGCACCCTGGCAGCAGTTTTCAGGAAATCAGTTTGCTATAAATAAAATAGCTTTATGCGCTTATTATATAAGGGCTACAAGCTTATTTTTTATAAATTATTGCCGGGCTTTGCGTGGGTCGGCACGGTGAGGTCGTCGTCGGGTTGCGTGTCCACAGGCATCGTGAACTGCTCGCTGGCCCAGGCGCCGAGGTCAATTTGTTTGCAGCGCTCGCTGCAAAAAGGTCGAAACGGGTTGCTTGGCGCGTACACGCTGACGCCGCCACAGGTGGGGCAGGTGACATGCTTCACGGGGCCGTCGCTCGGCGCAATTGGCATCATGAGCACAAAGCCAATTCAAACGACACATCGTCAGAGATGGCGTGGGGTCGGTGGTCTTCGCCCTGGCGCATCAAACGCACCGAGACCATCAGGCGGTTGCCACTGATCTCGGGAATCACCTCTTGCCCGACATCGAGTGCCAGGCGCAGCAGCAAAAAGGTGCGGCCTTGTGGCAGATTTTGCTGAAACTGGCCGCCGGTGGCCATCACTTTTTGCGGTGAGCCGGAGTCACGCAACAACTTGAGCAACAGGTGAACGGCATCTGTCAAAGGGGCCAAGGTGTCGATCCATTGGCTAAGCTCGACCTGACGCAACACGCCCGTTTTGTGCTGCCAGGCGTAGTAGGCAGGCAGGTCAAACTCGCAGGTGCCGCCAGGGATGCTGATGCGGCTCCGAATGCTCATCAGCCAGTCGTTTTCAGACAGACTTTGACCCGCCTTGCCGGGTTGGGCGTTGAGGGTTTCAAAGCTTCGGTCAAGCTCTGAAATCACTTTCTCCAGGGCGGCTTCGGCGATCGCCGGGTTGCCACGGTAGCCTTCCAGCGTGTGTTTGTGTCGATCCATGTCTTTGAGCAGGTCGGACTTCAGGTCAGCCCGCGCAGCCACGTCCATGATCTCGAACAGGGTCACCAGGGCGAAGTGATGGTCCAGCGCCTCCACGCGGCTGACCAACTGGTGCAGGCGCAAAGACAGGTGCTCAAGCCGCAGGTAGGTGCGAATGCGTTCGTGCAGGGGGTATTCGTAAAGGATCACGCTGATGTGTATGGGTCGAAAGGAGTTAGGCCAATGATAGCCCGAAGGCTGGGGCGAGGACGCGCACTTCGCATGCCAAATCATCCAGGGTCAAGGTGTCATTAAAAATGACCGCGTCTGCCGCTTGCAGGCGGGCCTCACGGCTGGCCTGTGAGGCCATGATGGCCAGCACTGCCTCACGGCTGAGGGCGCTGCGGGCCACCACGCGACTGATTTGGGTCGCTGGCAGGCAGTCCACCACCAGCACCTGATCGACATTTTCTCGCCAGCGGCCGGACTCGACCAGCAAGGGGACATCAAACACCAGGCAGTGCTTGCCGCTGGCCTGCGACTCTTGGGCTTGCCGGCGGGTCTCCTGGGCCACCAGCGGGTGAATGATGGCCTCGAGAATTTGTTTTGCGTCAGGGTCGGCAAACACCAGTGCGCGCATCCGCTCGCGATCCAGTGCACCGGCGTGCGTGATGAATTCGGTGCCAAACGCTTGACGGATGGGGTCAATGGCCAGCCCATGCGGGGCCGTGAGCGCGCGTGAGATGGCATCGGCATCCAGCACCGCGGCACCCAGTTGGGCCAGCAGGGTCGCAACGGTGCTTTTGCCGCTGCCAATGCCGCCAGTCAGACCCAGGCGAAAAACACGCACCACTTTTATAGCCCGACCGCTTTCAGAATGGCATTGGGGCCGACCACCATGGCGGTCAGGCCGGCACCTGCCAGAAACGGACCAAACGGAATGTAGCCACCTTCGCGCAAGCCGCTTGAGAACTTCATGGCGATGCCAATGACGGCGCCAATGACCGAGGCCATCAGGATGATGGGAATCAGCGCCTGCCAGCCAAACCAGGCGCCTAAAGCGGCAAACAACTTGAAGTCACCAAAGCCCATGCCTTCTTTGCCGGTGGCCAGCTTGAACGCCCAATACACTAGCCACAGCGACAGGTAGCCGCCCACTGCGCCCCACAATGACTCTGACAGCCCGACGTGGGTGAGTTGGAGCGCAGCACCAATCAGCCCGGCCCACAGCAGTGGCAGGGTGATGTCGTCAGGCAGCAGCGTGGTGTCCCAGTCAATCATGGCCAGCGCCAGCACGGCAGCCGCAAAACCACACCAGACCAGTGCGCTAGGGGTTGCGCCCCACTGCCAGCCGCAATAAAAGAACAGTGCCCCGGTGGCAAGTTCAACCAAGGGGTAGCGGACGCTGATGGGTGTGTGGCACTGGCTACATCTGGCGCGCAGCATCAGGTAGCTCAGCACAGGGATATTTTCAAACCAGGTCAGCTGATGACCACACTTTTGGCAGCGTGAGCGCGGCGCCATCAAATTGAACGGAGCGCCAGTGGGTGTGTCCTTGCCTGCCAAGTCGGCGCATTCCGCTTGCCATTGGGCCTCAAGCATTACTGGCAAGCGGTAAATCACCACATTGAGGAAACTGCCAATGAGCAGCCCGAGGATGCCAAGCAGGCTGGCATCAACCCCTTGTGACACCAGCATCAAACCACTTGCCCCAACTTGAAGATGGGCAGGTACATGGCGACCACAATGCCGCCAATCACCGTACCCAAAATCACGATGATGATGGGCTCCATCAGGCTGGAGATGCCCGCCACCATGTCGTCCACCTCGGATTCATAGAAGTCGGCGGCTTTGCCAAGCATGTGGTCAATCGAGCCTGATTCTTCACCAATGGCGCACATTTGCAGCACCATGGAGGGGAACAGGTTGGCGTTGGTCATGGCCGCTGTGAGCGCCGTGCCCGTTGACACTTCCTGCTGGATTTTGATCGTGGCCGATTCATACACCCAGTTGCCCGCAGCACCGCCCACCGAGTCAAGCGCTTCGACCAGCGGCACGCCTGCGGCAAACATGGTGGAGAGGGTGCGGGTCCAGCGCGCGGTGCAGGATTTGTCGACCAGCACACCAAAAATGGGCATTTTCAGCAGCAGCCGGTCCATGACTTGCTGCATTTTCACGTTGCGCCGCCACGCTTGCATGAAGAAGTACAGGCCGCCGCCAATGCCACCAAAAATCAGCCACCAATAATTGACAAAAATTTCGCTGATGGCGATCACCGCCAAGGTGGGGGCGGGCAAATCGGCGCCGAAGTTGGAGAACACCTCTTTAAATGTAGGCACCACAAATATCATGATCACAGCCGTGACCACAAAGGCCACCACCAGCACCGAGATCGGATACATCAGGGCTGACTTGATCTTTGACTTCATGGCTTCGGTCTTTTCCATGTAGACCGCCAGCCGATCCAGCAACTGGTCCAAGATACCCGCGGCTTCACCGGCCTCAACCAGGTTGCAGTACAGGTTGTCAAAGTACAACGGGTACTTGCGAAACGCCACGCTCAGGGAGGTGCCGGTTTCGACATCAGTGCGAATGTCATTGAGCAAGCGTGTCACGCTCGGGTTGGGGTTGCCCCGGCCCACAATGTCAAACGCCTGCAGCAACGGCACGCCGGCTTTCATCATGGTGGCAAGCTGGCGTGTGAAGATCGCCATGTCCTTGGGCTTGATGCGCCGCCCGGCGCTCATGCGCCGTTTTTTGATCTTGCTGGACATCACGCCTTGACGGCGCAGGGCAGCTTGCACCTGGTTTTCGCCGCCGGCACGCATTTCACCGCGCACTTGCTTGCCGTTGCGGTCTTTGCCCTCCCATTCAAAGACAAACTCTTTGGGTTTTGACTTGTCAGTGGCCATGGTGTTTGCTCGGTCCCTTGCTTATTCGTTGCTGACGTTCAGCACTTCTTCCAGTGATGTCAGTCCCATTTTGACTTTGTGCAAGCCGGCTTCGCGAAGGCTGCGCACGCCCTCACGTTTGGCCTGCTCGGCGATTTCCAGCGCACTGCCGTCACGCAAGATGATGCGTTGTATATCTTCGCTTATCGGCATCACCTGGTAGATCCCCACGCGCCCCTTGTAACCGTTGTTGCATGAATTGCATCCCACTGGATGGTAAGGCTTCCAGCTGCCGTCAAGTTCTTCGGGTTTGAAGCCGGCATCCAGCATGGCTTTTTGCGGAATATCGATGACTTTTTTGCAAGTTGGGCAGAGACGGCGCGCCAGCCGCTGTGCCGTGATCAGAATCACACTGGACGCCACGTTGAAGGGCGCCACACCCATGTTGCGCATCCGGACCAAAGTGGATGGCGCATCGTTGGTGTGTAAGGTTGATAGCACCAAATGCCCTGTTTGCGCCGCCTTGATGGCAATATCAGACGTTTCAAGATCGCGGATTTCGCCCACCATGATGATGTCCGGATCTTGCCGCAAGAAGGCTTTGAGCGCGACTGCAAAGGTCAGTCCGGCCTTGTCGTTCACGTTGACCTGGTTGACCCCGGGCAAGTTGATTTCAGATGGGTCTTCGGCCGTGGCAATGTTCACGCCGGGCTTATTGAGCAGGTTCAGGCAGGTGTAGAGCGACACGGTTTTGCCGGAGCCGGTCGGGCCTGTCACCAAAATCATGCCATAGGGCCTTGAAAGGGCCTGCAGCAGGCGCTCTTTTTCCTCCGGTTCATAGCCCAACGCGTCAATGCCCAGCTTGGCGCTGTTCGGGTCCAGAATGCGGATCACGATTTTTTCGCCAAACAGCGTGGGCAGGGTGCTGACACGGAAGTCAATCATCCGGTCAGGCCCGATTTTGAGCTTCATCTTGCCGTCTTGTGGCACCCTCTTCTCGGAGATGTCCATGCGCGAGATCACCTTGATCCGCGAGGCCAACTTGTCCTTGATCGCGATGGGCGGCGAGGCGATTTCGCGCAACTCGCCGTCAATGCGAAAGCGCACCCGGTAATTGTGCTCGTAGGGTTCAAAGTGCAAATCAGAGGCGCGCATGGCAAAAGCGTCAAGCAGCATCTTGTGCAAGAACTTGACCACCGGCGCGTCCTCCACCTCGGAGGTGGCCAGGGGTGCGTTGTCGCTGGCGGGCTCTGCGGCAAGTTCATCAAACTCAAAGTCTGCGCCAACGATGTTCTCGATCGACTCGGTCGCTGTGACTGAGTTGGTCGACACCAGTTTGAGCAGCTTGTCGTATTCTGCAATGACCCAGTCGACACTTTGCTGGCTTGAAAACTTGATTCTTTCTGCGGCCTTGTGGTCAGACGGGTCAGCGGTGGCCACGATCAGGCGGTTTTGGCGCTTGCCCAACACCACCAGGCGGTAATCCTGGCAGATTTTGTTGTCCAGCAGGCCTTTGGGCAGGCGTTGTGGGTCAACTGACGCGAGGTCAATTTGAGGGGCACCAAAAGCCAGTGACAAGGTGTGGGCCAAATCTGCGGCCGACACCGCACCCGAGCCAGTCAGCTCGGCAATGAAACTGGAGCGATTGGCCCGCGCCCGACGGAAAATTTCCTCGGCAAATTTTTGTTCAAGCTTGCCTGTCATGACCAGTGTCCGCCCCAAACCCGGCAGGGCAGTGTCAGGGGCGACAGGTATAGGGGGGGCAGCGGCTTGCATAAGACAGGAATGTACTACTTGAACAGGCGTGGGTAGCCAGAGGTTGACGGATGGCGTTTCAAAAATTGCATCAGGTGTGCATTTTCACCGCCTTGGCGGTATCGAAGCTGTGGATGGAAACTCGGATTATCTTACGGCCATTTGTGAGGGGAGTGGCAGCCCTGGACATCACGTGCTGCATGAATGTTACCCAACCGCACCGTGCAGGAAAATCAGCAACCATTCCCAAGCTTGTGCGGTATTGGGCAACAAGGCCATAGCCACTTCAATTTCAATAAAAAGTTACTCTAGCCATTATATTTAAAGCATATGTTGCTATTTATTTAATATCGCCTTGGTCGCCCTGTCCAGGCCGCCAAGGCAAACACCAGCACGGGCAGCAACCACTGCAACCAGGCATAGGCGGCGGTCAGTGAGCGCTGTGCGCCCGAAGCCAGCGTGACCGCCTCAGTGGTCACCGTGCCCAGGCGACCAGCGCCGACAAACAGCGTCGGCAAATATTGCGTCACGCTCACGGCAAAGCCAATGGCAAACCCATAGGCCAGTGCGGCGCGCAGCAAGGGCCACTTGACTCGCCACAAAAACACCCAGCGCCCATGCCCGAGTGACGCAGTGATGTGGCTCAGGCGTGCGTCGAACCCGCTGTAAGCCGGACTCACTGCCATCAGCACGTAGGGCGTGGCAGACAAGGTGTGTGCCAGCGCCACCCCGGCCCAGGAGGAATCCCACCCCAGCTGCAGCGTCAGGCTGTGCACGCCCACCACCCACAGCACCGGTGGCAATACCAGGGGCAGGTAGATCAGGCGTTGCAGGCGACTGTGCCAGTGCTTTGGTGCATATTCCAGCCAAGCGACGGACCAGCACAAGGCGACCGCAGCGCTGCTGGCTGCCAAACTCACGGTGTTCCAGACGGTGTTGGCGCTGCTGGCCACGGAAGCCCAGGCTTGCAGTGTCAGGGTCTGCGGCCACACCGCGGGAAACGGCCAAATGCCTGCCACGCTGCCCACCGCGAGCGCCAGCATCACCGCCAGATAGGGCGGCAGCAGCACCCACAGGCTACCTTGCCCTTGCCCCTGCCAGGGTTTGGGTTTGAGTTTGGGTGTTGACGTCGTCTGGCCACGCTGGCCCGAGATGCAGCGTGCATGCCAGTGTGGTCGTTTGGAGAGCCACCAGGCCAGGCTGGCCAGCAGCACCACCACACTGGCCAGCAGCCAACCTGCTGCCGCGCCCTGGGTATTTCGGGCGGCATCGGCGTCTTGTAGCCATTGCCAGGCCAGCACTGAAAAGGTCGGGGGCGAAGTTGGGCCGATCACCAGTGCCATGTCGACCACGGTCAGGCTGTAGATCAGTACCGCCAGCAGCGGCCAGTGCAGTCGCGGCAGCAGTTGTGGCCACAGCACAGACCACCAGGCGCGTCGCGCGCTGTAGCCCATGCTGCGGGCCACCTGCAGCTCAAGGGCCAGACGCTGCGCCACATCCGGGCGCTGCAGCTCGGTGGCTGCGGCCCACAATAAAAAAGGCACTTCTTTGGCCACCAGCACCATGATCAGTCCCAAGCCCCATGGGTCTTGTGTGGTGGGCCAGGGCGGCGGTGCCTCCAGCCCGGTGGCCCAGGGCGACAGCAGCCGCAGCAGCCAGCCGCTGGGTGCCAGCAAAAACGCCAGTCCGATCGCAAATGCGGCATGCGGCACAGCCAGCAGAGGGCTGAGCACACGCACCAGCTCAGGCCAGCGTGGCCCGGGGAAACTCCACTGCAGCAGCAACGCACATAGGCCAAAGGCGAGAGTGCTGGACAGCACGCCAGTCCACACTGTCATGGCCAGCGCTGGCAGTGTTTGTGGGTCTGCTGCCAGGTCGTGCCAGCCTTCAAGATGCCAGGCGGCGGTTAGCGCGCCCCAGGCAGTCAGCAGCAGGGGTACAGCCATCGGCAACAGCAGGGCCAGCGCCATCAGGTCAGCGCGAGCGCGTTTGGGTTTGACGGGTTCAGGGGAGGGTGGCATGTTAGCGATACCAGAGAACCATCGCCATGGCTCAGCTTGTGGTCGCGAATGCCGGGTGCTGCCGTGCGGCCCAGGCCAGTCCGCTGGCGACGCCGCCAAAGCGGTCACCGTGCACCAGATGGGCCTCAGGGAATGCGGCCTGCAGCGCTTCGATCAGCGGGCTCAGCGCCGATGAGCCGCCGGTGAGGTACAGCGTGTCGGGGTGACCCAGCCCCGCATCGGTCATGCATTGGCGGGCGCACTCGGTGATCGACGCCAACTGCGCGTGCAACAGGTTGTGCAAGGTGGCAGGGCTGAGTTCAGCGAGCGCTGTCGCGGTATGGGTTGGCAAGTACAGGCAGGTCAAATCAATGCGCTGGCTGCGGCGGCTCTCTGAGCAGGCAATTTTGGTGGCCTCCACTTCGGCCAGCAGTTGGTGCCCCAGCCGCTCGGTGAGCACGTGCAGCAGGCGCTGGTGCTGGGCCAAGTCGGTGTAGTCGCGCCAGAGCTCGCGTGCTTCAGCCAGGCTCCTGCGGCTGCTGGCGTGGTGCACCAGATGCCAGGTGGCCAACTCATAAAAAATGCGGTTGGGCAACGCACGCCCGCTGGGGGTGCGTTGCCCGTAGCCCAGCACGGGCATGACGCAGCCCAAATCAAGCAGGCGGTCAAAATCCGTGCCGCCCAGGTGAATGCCGCTGGTGGCCAGAATGTCACCGCTGCGGTCATGCCTCTGGGTCTGGCCGGGGCGCAGCTGGATCATGGTGAAGTCTGAGGTGCCGCCGCCAATGTCGGCCACCAGCACCTGGGTAGGGGTGTGAATGCGGCGCTCGAAATCAAACGCCGCAGCAATTGGCTCCAGTTCAAATGCCACACGCTCAAAACCTGCGGCCAGGGCAGCGCGCCTCAGGGTGGCTTGGGCCAGCGCATCACGCTGCGGGTTGTCGTCCACAAAATGCACCGGCCGGCCCAGCATGGCGGCATTTATTGGATAACCCAATTGGGCTTCAGAGCGGCGCTTTAACTCTCTGAGAAACAGCACCACCACGTCAAAAAAACTCGTGGCCTGACCGTTCACCACGGTTTGCTCGTCCATCAGTGCGCTGCCCAGCAGGCTTTTGATGGCGCGCATCAGCCTTCCCGCGCCAACCCCGTCCTGCACGTCGCGCAAGTAGTCCTGCATGGCGGTGGTGCCAAACGACAGGTGACCGTCTTCGCTGGAAAAATACAGGGCGGTCGGCATGGAGATGCGCTTGCCCTCCAATGCGATGGTGTGCAACTGTCCGCTGACATCGACCAGTGCGGCAGCGGAATTGGAGGTGCCGAAGTCAATGCCAAGCACCGGACTCTGAGGCGAAACAGTAGATGGATGCAAGTCAGTGTGTCGGCGAACCACTTGGCTCAATGGGCAGGATGCGCCAGTACATCCGTCAGAAAGGCGGCAATGTCTTCGATCTCGCGCGGGTGCACGCTGTGCGGCATGGGGTAGCTGTGCCACTGCACCGCGTAGCCCAGCCCTGTGAGCAGGTCGCGCGTGGCGCCACCGCGTGAGGGGATCACCACCGGATCTTGACTGCCGTGGGCCATGAAGACAGGCGTGCGCGCGTTGGCCGCAGAGCGTTCTGCCGCAAAGGTTTCAGCCAGCGGCAGGTAGCCCGACAGTGCCACGATGCCTGCCAGGGTCTGCGGGTAACGCAAGCCGGTGTGCAGCGCCATGGCGCTGCCCTGCGAAAAGCCGGCCAGTACGATGCGGCTTGCCGGAATGTCACGTGCAATCTCGCGATCAACCAAGGCGCGAACGGCCAGCTCTGAGGCACGAATGCCCGCATCATCCTGGCGGCTGAGCAGGTCAGCCCCACGAATGTCGTACCACGCCGGCATCACATAGCCGCCGTTGACCGTGACCGGTATGCTGGGCGCGTGCGGAAAAATGAAACGGATGGACGGGCAGCCGGACAAATCAAGTTCAGGTACCAAGCCTGCAAAGTCGTTGCCATCTGCACCTAGCCCGTGCAGCCAGATCACTGCAGCGGTGGGATTGGGGGCGGTCTCAATTTGAATGTGGGGAAGGAAAGTGGGCATGAGCAGGGGGTGAATAACAGTTAAAACAACTCAATGTCGCCCACATTCACGGCTTCGGCCGCCAGCAGGCCTTGTGCAACCAGGGTCTCATGCCCGCAGACCTGATTGCGGCCATGTGCCTTGGCGTAGTACACCGCTTTGTCCGCACGCTCAAAGGCGCCGCTGGGTGAGTCGCCTTGTCGGATCTCAGTAAAGCCAATGCTGACGGTGATGTGGCCGACTTGGGGAAAGTTGTGCCGCGCGGTGGCGCTGCGCAGGCGCTCCAGGGCTGCCTCCGCCTGACCCGCCTGGGTGCAATGCATCAGCACCACAAATTCTTCTCCGCCAAACCGGTAAAGCTGGTCATGAAAACGGAAGGTGGTTCGCATCAGACGTGCCAGCAGCAGCAGCACCTCGTCGCCAATCAGATGGCCGAAGTTGTCGTTGACCAGTTTGAAATGGTCAATGTCAAGCATCGCCAGCCAGTAGCTGCCGCTATTCTGGGCGCACCGCCGGTCGTCAGCGCTCAGGTCGTGGGTTTCGTGTTTCCCGGTGGTGGCTTTCAGAAACGCGCCGTCAAAGGTTTTGCGGTTGAGTAGTTCTGTCAAGGCATCACGTTCGCCGTAGTCCAGCAGGCCTTGAAAGTTCTGATACAGGCGCAACACACCGCTTACCAGCCGCGCAGTTTCCAGCGACATCGGCTCGGTGCTGGTCAGCTCCATGACGCCGTTGCTGGCAGTCTGCGTGGCCAGTGGAAACACGCTGACACCCGTGGAGGTGTCAGCAAGTACTGGCTGATGGCTTTGCAGCGCGTGCTGGCGCGTGGCAAATTCAGTGGCCAGCGGCAACTCATCCAACTCAACCCCGGTCTGGTGGTTGTGCTGCATGGCAATGCCGTGTTGCATTTGCGCGCAATTCAACCAGCGCTCGTTGCTGATCGGGCCAACCAGCCGGTAAATGGCAATGCTTTCAGGGTGTAGCAACTCATACAGGGTGGCCAGCAGCGCGCTGTCGAGCGAATCACGGTCGCGCAGGGCGGTCAGGTCAGCAAGTTGATCAACAAGTGGCGTCATGACTTAAGTTTAGCTTTTGCCAGGTGCGGCACTTGGCGCCCTCATTGGCCGTAGCGCTTCAGCCATTCTTTTTCAAGCGGCTCGACCCAACTGCCATGCAGCTCGGGCAGCGTCGGGCTGGCCTGCTCAACCTGGCCGGGTGCGGTCTTGAGACTAAAGCGCGCGCGCTCTGGTGCTGGCAACTTGTCCATGGCCAGCACCGTGGGGTCACCCCACACGCTGATGTCGGCTTTGCGCGCCTGCGCCTCCGGGCTGAGCAAAAAGTTGGCCAGCACCTGTGCGCCGGCCTGCGCGCGGGCATTGAAGGGGATGGCCAAAAAGTGCGTATTGCCCACTGTGCCACGCTCAAATTGATAGCTGTACACACTTATAGGCAGGCGGTTAGCCGCTATTTCGTTAGCTGCTTCGTTAGGGTTGAAGGTGAGCGCCAGCAGCAGTTCGCCATCAGCCATCATCTGGCGCACGGCGCCCGAATTTTGTGGAAATTGCTTGCCAGCCCGCCACAAGTGCGGGTGCAGCGCATCCAGGTATGCCCAAAGCGGGGCGCTGGCTTTGGTAAAAGCCACAGGCGTGTAAGGGCGGTACAGCGCCTGGGTGTCAGGCGTTGCCTCCAGCAACGCCTGCTTGACGAAGGTGGTGCCATGAAAGTTGGGCAGGCGCGGGTAAGTCACCCGGCCTGGGTGAGTTTTGGCAAAGGCCAGCAACTCGGCCATGCTGCGCGGCGGCGCGGGAACCCGTTTGCGGTCAGCAAAAAAGGTCAGCTGTGCCATGCCCCACGGGGCTTCCATGCCATCGGTCGGTTCTGAAAAATCGAGCACGGTGGTGGGCTTGCCTTGCACATCGACATAGGCAAAGTTGGGCAGGGCCTGGGCAAACGGGCCAAACAGCAGGCCTTCGCGCTTCATGGTCAGGAAGTTTTCACCGTTGATCCAGACCATGTCGACCGTGCCATTGTTGAGTTTGCCCGCCGCCTTCTCGGCCCGCACGCGTTTGACAACCTCTGCGGCATCGGTGATTTTGACGTGTTCCAGTTTCACGCCGTAGCGCTTTGAGGTCTCGTCGCCGGCCCATCTCAGGTAGGCGTTGATCTCCTGGCTGCCGGCCCAGGCATTGACATACACCGTCTGGCCGCGCGCCTGGCGTTCAATCTCGGCCCAGCGGGAGGGCGTCTGGGCAAAGGTGGGTGCTGCCAGGCTACAGCCCAGCAAGGCCAGGGTGTGGCGGCGGGAAATGAGGGGAAAATTGGTCATGGGCGGGGCCTAGTGAGGGGGTACGTCGGCGGTAATTCACGCCTTCGTTTGAGTCGGCGACCACCGGTTTTTCTTACAGCTGCCAGAGCTTGTTTCCCGAAACAGCCTCAGGACAGCAGTGCCTGGGCGAATTCCCGGGCGTTGAAGGTTTCCAGGTCTTCCAGCTTTTCGCCGACACCAATGAAATACACCGGTATCGGTCGCTCACGCGCAATCGCCGCCAGCACGCCGCCCTTGGCCGTGCCGTCAAGCTTGGTGACGATCAGACCGGTCAGGCCGAGCGCATCGTCAAAGGACTTGACCTGGGTGAGCGCGTTTTGCCCGGTATTGCCGTCAATCACCAGCAAAATCTCATGGGGTGGCAGGCTGGCTGGCGAACTGGCGTCGGCTGGCCCAGTCTTTTGGATCACACGTTTGATCTTTTTCAGCTCTTCCATCAGGTGCAACTGGGTTGGCAGCCGCCCGGCGGTGTCCACCAGCACCACATCGCGGCCACGGGCCTTGCCAGCGCTGACGGCATCAAAGGCCACGGCAGCCGGGTCGCCACCGTCCTGGCTGATGATGTCGACGGCCGTGCGGTCGGCCCACACGCTAAGCTGTTCGCGGGCCGCAGCCCTGAAGGTGTCCGCAGCGGCCAGCAGCACACTGGCGTTTGACGCAGCCAGGTGCCGGGTGAGTTTGCCAATGGAGGTGGTTTTGCCCGCGCCGTTTACCCCTGCCACCATGATCACCGTGGGTTTGAAGCGGCCAATGACCAGTGATTTTTGCAGCGGGGTCAACAGCTGTGTGAGGGACTCGATCAGCAGACCCTTGACAGCCGCCGGTTCGGTGGTTTTGTTCTCTTTGACGCGGCGCTTGAGGTCTTGCAGCAAATGCTCGGTGGCTTTGACGCCGGTGTCGGCCATCAGCAACGCACTTTCCAGGTCTTCGTACAGCGCATCGTCGATCTGTGTGCCGGTGAACACGGTGGCAATACTGGCCCCGGTTTTGCGCAACCCCGCCTTGAGTTTGTCGATCCACGACTTGCGGGCTGGCCCGGCAGCGGACACCTCAACCGGGGCTGTCACCAGGACACTGCGGCTGTCCGTCATGCCTAGTGCCGCGGGCGCAACCGGCGCAACCGGCGCGACAGTGGCGACGGCAGGTGTCACAAGCGGCACAGGCTCCGGTGCGCTGGCGGGCTGCGCCAACGGTTCAGGGGCCCGGTTGATGGTGGGCGTGATGGGCGGGGGGGTCTTTTTTTTGAAAAAACTGAACATTTTGTGGGTTCGTGGTATCACTGCATTCTATGAAACACAACGCAACTTTTTCAATACGCCCACAGATGACCCGCTGGGCTGTGGTCGGCCTGATGTCGGCGGCCATGGCCGCGACCGCGACCGCGACAGCGCTCGTGCCCGCATCTGCGCCAAGCCCGTCAGCGCCCGCCACTGTTCAAGCCCAACAATTCACCTTGGCCAACGGCCTGACGCTGATTGTTAAACCCGACCGCCGTGCGCCCACTGCCGTGCACATGTTGTGGGTGCGCGTGGGGGCCATGGATGAGGTTGACGGCACCTCCGGCGTGGCCCATGTGCTGGAGCACATGTTGTTCAAGGGCACGCCCACCGTACCGGCAGGCGAGTTTTCCCGCCGTGTGGCGGCCCTGGGCGGACGTGACAACGCCTTCACCAGCCATGACTACACCGGGTATTACCAGCAAATTCCGTCTTCCCGGCTTGAAGACGTGATGAAACTGGAGGCAGACCGTTTTACCCACAACCGTTGGGCTGACGACGAATTCAAGAAAGAGCTCGAAGTGGTCAAGGAGGAGCGCCGCATGCGCACCGAAGACAACCCCCGGGCCTTGATGAATGAAGCGCTGAATGCGGCGGTATTTGTGGCGTCGCCCTATCGCCGGCCAATCGTTGGCTGGATGAGCGACCTGGAGGCTTTGACAGCGGACGACGCACGGGCCTTTTACCAGCGCTGGTATGTGCCCGCCAATGCCGCGGTGGTGGTGGCGGGAGATGTGGACGTGGATCAGGTCAAGGCCTGGGCAGAAAAATACTATGGTGGCTTGCCCAACCGGGCTGTGCCAGCGCGCAAACCGCGCGAGGAACCGGTGCAGGCGGGCCTCAAGCGCCTTGCCTTCAAGGCCCCGGCCGAGCAGGCCACGGTCTCACTGGCCTACAAGGTGCCAAGTTTTCAGTTGCGCGTTGGTGCCAAAGACGATGCCGATGCGCTGGCTCTGACCGTGCTGGCTGCGGTGCTTGACGGCTACAGCGGCGCGCGCCTGGAACGCGCCCTGACGCAAGGCCCTGATCGCGTCGCTGACAGTGCTGGCGCCTACAACGGACTGTGGGGTCGTGGCCCGCAATTGTTCATGCTGATGGGCGTGCCGGCGCAAGGAAAAACGGCCACGCAGGTCGAAGAGGCCTTGAAAGCCCAGGTGACGCGCATCGCCCGGGAGGGCGTCACCCCGGCGGAGTTGGCGCGTGTCAAAACCCAGTGGGTGGCGGGCGAGGTCTACAAGCTTGACTCGCTTTTTAATCAAGCGCGTGAACTCGGCACGCAGTGGGCGCAGGGCTTGGATGTGACTGCGGGTGAGCAACTGATCGCGCAACTGCGCGGCGTCACCGCCGAACAGGTGCAGGCCGTGGCCGGGCGCTATTTTGGTGACGATGCGCTCACCGTCGCGCACCTGGTGCCACAGCCCTTGGATAAAACCCGTAAGCCACGCATGCCCTCCGCTGGCGCCAGGCATTGAATGCGTCAAAAAAATCACCCCATGAAAACTATAAAAAACATAGCTAGTTACGCTTTATACATATGGGCTACAACCCTATTTTTTATAAATTTTTCATGGGCAGGCATTCCCATTGAACATTGGACACAAGCCAGCGGTGCGCAGGTATATCTGGTGCAAAGTGCTGCCATTCCGATGGTGGATGTACAGATTGACTTTGATGCGGGCAGCCGTCGCGACCCACCCGATCAGGCCGGGCTGGCCAGCGTGACCGCCGCCATGGCATCCAAAGGCCTGCGTACTGGCCCACTGACCGCAGATCTGGCCATGGATGAAAACGCTTTGGGCGAGGCCTGGGCTGACCTGGGTGCCAGCTTTGTGGCGCACGCCACCAGCGACCGCATGAGCTTTGCCCTGCGCTCACTCACCTACCCGGATTTGCTCTCCAGCGCCGTGCAGTTGGCCGCCCGCCAACTGGCAGAGCCGTCGTTTCCGGTGGACGTGTGGTTGCGCGAACGCGACGCCATGCAGGCGTCCATTCGTGAAGCCAACACACGCCCGGCCACTCTGGCTGGGCGCGCCTTCAATCAGGCGGTGTATGGCGCGCACCCCTATGGTTTTGAGATGACGCAAGAATCGCTGGCGCGCATCGCGGTGCCGCAAATGGCCACGCTGTACCGCCAGATGATTCTGCCGTGTCGCGCCCAAGTCACGGTGGTGGGGGCAGTGACCCGCA
>JBBQZG010000062.1:0-17215 GCA_038207945.1 Burkholderiales bacterium | reverse complement strand
GGCCTTGCTGTTCACGATTGTTGGCGCTTGGAATCGACAGGTGTTGCTGATCGCTGATGCCTACTACGCCAGTGCCAAGGTGATTGCCCCGCTATTGGCCAATGGGCATCACCTGATCACGCGCGCCAAAAGCAACGCTGTCGCCTATATGCCCGTGCACAAGCCTGAGCATCGCGGCAAAGGGCGACCCAGAATCTATGGTGAGAAGGTGCGCCTGAAAGATCTGGCCCAGGACGATGCGGCATTCACCAGCGGCCCCAGGGCAATTGCATCAAAAGTCGTTAAATTTCAATATCTTGGAAGCGGTGCTTCAGGATGTTGAGGATTTCGCCTTACATTGCCTGCTTTATATGGGGAAAAGAAATGCAAGAGTCCGGTCTGGAGAAGTTGATGAAGAGCTTTGCCGAGATGCCCGACCCCAGGGTGGTGGGAAGAACCGATCACCATTTGCTTGACATTTTGGTGTTGACCATCTGTGCCGTGCTCTGTGGAGTCGATGACTGGGAAGGCGTTGAAATATGGGGGCAAGCCAAGCTGGCGTGGTTGCGCCAGTTCATTACCTTGAAAAACGGCATTCCCTCGCACGACACCATTGGCCGCGTTTTCGCGGCCATGGACAGTGCGAAGTTTCAGGTCTGCTTTACCCGGTGGGTGTCCACTGTCTGTGGCTCCCTGGTCGGTCAAGTGGTGGCCATCGATGGAAAAACCCAGCGCGGCTCCCACCATCACCGCTTAGGCAAGAAGGCCATTCATATGGTGAGCGCTTTTGCCAGTGAGCAGGGCATCACGCTGGGGCAGCTCAGGACCGCAGAGAAGTCCAACGAGATAACGGCGATACCGCAGCTGCTGGCCATGCTGGCGCTCAAAGGCAGTATCGTCACCATCGACTCGATGGGCTGCCAAACGGACATTGCCAAGGTGATCGTGGAGCAAGAGGCGGACTACGTTCTGGCGCTCAAGGGCAACCACAGCAAGCTGCATGAACAAGTGGTCGACTTCTTCGAAGTGGCCGAGCAGTACCAGTACCGCGCGCTGGATGCCAAGCCCGATGAGCGGTGCGAAAAAGACCATGGACGCATTGAGTCGCGCCGGGTGGTGGCCCTGTCGTCAGCGCATCTGGAGCAGGTGGGCGCCTGGCAGGGCTTGAAAAGCATGATTATGGTTGAGTCAGTGCGCGAGATCGGGGAAAAGCGCACCAGCGAGCGGCGGTTTTACATCAGCTCGCTGGCGCCCGACTCCAGACAGATTGGCGATGCGATTCGGGCCCATTGGGGCATCGAGAACAAACTGCACTGGTGCCTTGATGTCACGTACAAGGAAGATGCCTGTCGAACCCGCACCGGTCACGCGGCCGAGAACTTCAACACGGTCAGAAAGATCACCATGAACCTGCTGCGACAAGATAAATCCATGAAACGCAGCATTGCCAAAAAACGCATGTACGCAGGACTTCATGAGCATTACCTCGCCGAAGTTCTTGGCTTACGCCCACTGGCCATTTGATGCGTTTGCCCTGGTCTAAACGATTACAGTCAGCGCCTGGCTGGGCCACGACCGCGTGGTGCTACTGACATAATCCTTTCATGCTTTTCACCGCAACTCATGGTGCCAACCGCCATTCCATCAAAACCGTGGTTTGGCTGTGCCTGTGTTGCATGGCGCTGTTGATGGGAGCAGCCGCAGAGGCCGCCTCCGAGCCCGACCCTTGGCGCATTGATGACCTAGCTGTACTGGCTGACCCCGGTGGCAACGAGACCATCGCCACGATCAGTCAGGCCGGCCGCACAACCGCGTTTCAACCGGTGCCACATGGTTTTTCTGCCGGCTACACCCGCACCGTACATTGGCTGCGCTTCACCTTGCACGCACCGCCCCCCAATGCCAAAGGCGAGCGCCAAGTGTTGCTCGAAATCCACCCGCCGTACTTGGATGACCTGCAACTATTCATCGCCCAGCCTGATGCCCCTGCCAGCTTTGACATTCGCCGCAGCGGCGACTTGCTGCCCTTTACCCAGCGTGAGGTGCACTACCGCGCTTTTGTGCACCGCATTGCCTTTTCCGATGCCCGCCCAAGGGTCGTCTATGTCCGCCTGCAAACCACCAGCAGCTCGGCGTTGGTGCTCAAGGACTGGGAGCCGCAGCGTTTCGTGGATGCCGCCATGCACGAATACGCGCTGCTCGGCGCATTTTTCGGTGTGCTTATCGTGGGTCTGATGGTCAACTTCTGGTACGGGCTGAAGTATGGCGAGCCGCTGTACCGGCGCTTTCTTTTGTATCTGGGCAGCACACTGCTTTTTCTCCTAAGCACCAACGGCCTTATTGCCGAATTATTACTGCCCGCGATGCCGCTATGGGTGCATCACTGGACCTCTGTCAGCTTAATTTTATCGATGGTCAGCGGAGCACATTTCTATCGTCTAGCGCTCGATATTGATGCGGCTTCGCCCTGGATGCGTTGGGTTTACCGGGCCATGTTCTGGCTGGCGCTTATTGCCCTGCCGGCACCCTTTCTTGATCTTTACCCGGAAGCCATTCGCATTTTGCTGCCCGTGCTACTGGTGATGCTGGCCAGCGGCAGTTGGCGCAGCATGCAACTGTGGAAGGGCCAGACAACGGGCGGAAAACTGCTACTGGCAGCCCACCTTTTTTCACTCTTTGGCAGCCTCTCCGGCAGCCTCACCTTGATGGGCTTTTTGCCTGGTAGTTTGTGGCTGATTTACGGCTTTCAGATTGGCACCATTGGTGCGCTGCTGGCGCTGCAAATCATGCTGACCAAGCGCATGCGCAGCATTGAGGCAGGTCACGCCCAGGCCCGCGCTGCGATCGCGCACGAACGCGCCCAGCACGAGCACCAGCGGCGCTTTTTAGCCATGCTGACGCACGAGCTGAAAACACCTTTGTCTGTGATTCGCATGCGTCTGGGTGCCGCGCAGCCATCCGCGCGAATGCAAACCCATGCCCAAACCGCGGTGGCTGACATTGATGCGATTGTGGAGCGCGTAGCGCTGTCCAGCCGGATCGAAGACAATGACTTGCCACAGGTATGGTGCCACTGCCGCCTAGACGAAATTCTGGCGGAAATATTGGACCGCCAAACCAAGCCCGAGCGCGTAATGCTCAGCCTAGCGAAAGAGGTCGTAACGCCGGGCTTGTACACCGACCCGCTCTTGCTGCGCACTGTTGTGGGGAACCTGATCGACAACGCGCTAAAGTACTCACCGGTCGATTCCATCGTGAGGATAACGGTCGTGGCACATTGTCATGCATCGATGCCGGGCTGGCGCATTCGGGTCGAAAACCCGGTTGGTTCAGCCGGGCGCCCCGACCCGGCACGCGTGTTTGAAAAGTATTACAGGGCTACCGGGGCGCACGACCACAGCGGCTCCGGGTTAGGCTTGTATATCGTTCAATCGCTGACCACTTTGCTGCATGGCCAACTGCGTTATCTAACCAATTTACGCGAAATATGTTTTGAACTATGGATACCCATCAAAGCCCACGTATGAATCGCGTCTTCAATTTACTGGTGGTTGAAGACCATCAAGGGCTGCGCGAAGTCACCGTTGACATTCTTGCCAGCCAGGGGCACCGTGTGGCGGGCGTGGACAGCGCCGAGTCTTTTGACGAACTTCCGCTGGATTTTCCGATTGACATCGCCATCCTGGACCTTAATCTACCCGGAGAAGATGGTCTGGCGCTGGCAAAACGACTACGCCAGATCAAACCTGACATCGGCATCATCATGGTGACCGTGCGCC
This sequence comes from Burkholderiales bacterium, assembly GCA_038207945.1. Lineage (GTDB taxonomy): Bacteria > Pseudomonadota > Gammaproteobacteria > Burkholderiales > Burkholderiaceae_C > Rhodoferax. The sequence goes on along the minus strand of JBBQZG010000062.1, from coordinate 13,457 downwards.
ACGCCTTGTCTGAAAAATTGGCCGGTTACGCCCACGGTGCCGACCTTTATCTGACCAAACCGACCGAGCCACAAGAGTTGTGTGCAGCGGTGCAGGCACTGGCCCATCGCCTGACACTGGCGACTCCAAAGACCAGCACCGTGCTGACACTCGACTTGGCTGCGCGCATGTTGCATACCCCCGATGGCATTGTCGAACTGCGCGTTAGCGAGGCTAATATATTGCATGCCCTGGCGCTAGCACCCGATAACACGCTGGAAACCTGGCAACTTATCGCCACGCTGGGCAAACCGGTCGATGAAGAAAGTAAGGCTCAACTTCAGGTGGTGCTCTCGCGCCTGCGCACCAAATTCATCGGTCACGGTGCAGCCACCAACCCGATCCGCGCCGAACGTGGCAAAGGCTACCAATTGCGCCTGCAGCTGCCGCTGCGCTTGAAGTGACCTGTTCTCAGCACCCCCCGTTTCACCAACCACAGACCCACGCTTGGAAAGCTTTGGCAAGCTAGGGATTTTCCAGTTCGCAATAATTACCCGCACCCGCTTCTGTCGGATTAAGATCACAGGTTCTGACAGTGGCGCAGACGCTCGTTTTGAACAATACCGAATGTCGGCTAATAATTTTTCCATTTAAACCCAGGAGTTTTACAGTGTTTGAACAAGTCGTACCCGTCAACAAAGAACGTCACGCCAAGAAGAAAATCAAGGATATTTCCAACTTTGATTTTGCGTCCAAGTTCCATATCGCCTATGTCACGATGCATGAGTTTGCCCGGGCTGCATCCATTTTCCCGATTGTTTTTCTGGAAGACAAAGAAAAAGACGAGTTCCGCCCGGTGGCACTGATGGGCTTGAATGCTGGCGAAAACCTGTTTGTTGATGCCGATGGCAAATGGCAAGCATCCTACGTGCCAGCAATCATTCGCCGTTACCCGTTTGCCTTGACCCCAAGTGGTGCCGATGGCCAGTTTACGGTGTGCATTGATGAGGCCAGTTCACTGGTGAGCGACACCGAAGGTGCAGCCATGTTTGACGACCAGGGCGAGCCCACCCAGGTGATCGAAAACGTCAAGCGCTATTTGGCCGAGCTGCAACAAATGGATGCGCTGACCCGGGATTTTTGCAAGTTTTTGGCGGAACACAATATGTTTACCCCACTCAACATGCGCGTGCGCGACAACGACAAGGTCAAAAACGTGTCTGGCTGCTACGTGGTCAATGAAGAACGTCTCAATGGCCTGTCTGACGAGCGTTTCCTCGAAATCAAAAACAAAAGCTACCTGGCACCGTTGTATGCCCACCTGATTTCGTTAGCACAAACCGAGCGGCTGGTGAAACTGCAGGACGAAAGAACCGCAGCCAAATAAGCTAGTGCGTTGTGCCATTGAGCCCCCAACAGGGGGCTCAATGGTTTCTACGCCCCTTTGCACTTCAAATACCAATGACCTGCTGGCGATTTCGTTCGGTTCTGCTATCTTTTGCAATTCTGAGCATCTGCGCACGCACGGGGACGGCGCAAGACATGGCCGTCAGTGAGCGGCTTGACACCACCGAGCCAACCCAGCCCAACAACCCCAGAAGTCCGGCAACACTGACGCCCCCATCTTTTTTGCACTTGCTGATTGAGCGAAACGTTGACGTTCAGTTCAGCAAATTGGGCTCAGATGTCAATCGGCACCTCAGCGAGGGGGAGGCCAGTCTTTATGAAACCACTTTTTTCATGGGACTCAGGAACGAACGCCGGAACCGGCAAAGAACCCCGGATGAACGTCTCCAAAACCTCACAACGGCCAATACATCTTTACTCGATGAGTCCGTCAAAAACAATGAATTGGGCATCCGCAACAAGCTACCTAGTGGTGCGGAAGTAAGCCTAAGCTACAAAGCAGTCGGCAAAGCCAACAACCTGATTCCTCAGACTTCGCCACCGTATGACACGGAATACAACAGTTCTCTGAACCTGCTCCTGAAGCAGCCCCTGCTGCGCAATGCCGGGCGAAGCACGACCGAAACCGATCGGCGCATTGCCGAGCTGGAATACCAAGTCTCGCTTCAGCAACTCGCCCAGCAAACCAGCAAAACCAGTATGGATGGGCTCACGCTGTATTGGCAACTTTTCCGGGCCCAGGAAACGCGTCAACTGCGCACGCAAGCCCTGGCCCATACGCAAGATTTGCTCAAAGATACGCAAGCGCGGGTCAATGCTGGCAAGCTTGCCAGCACTGCCGTACTGGAACTGCAAGGCACCTTGCTCAGTCGTAAAGCGGAGCTGTCGCGCAGCCAGCAGGCCTATTACGAGGCCCATAGTAAAGTTTTGTCCACTCTCAACTTTGCCTCAGACAACAGCGCAACCATCGCACTCAAGGTACCGCTCAGCGAGCCTGGTGCTTTGCGCCTACCTGCATCGCCGCCAAGCGAGGCCGCCCTGCAGTTGTGGGCGCCTTACCAAATCGCGCAACTCAAACAACAACAAGCGCAAACACGGTTTAATTTTGCCCAAAACCAAACCAAACCCATGGTGGATTTGATTCTGGGCTACAGCAGCACCGGTTATTCCAATCTACCCCAAGATGCCCGAAGCTATGCAGCGCACGGCAGTTATCCGGATTGGTATATGGGCATCAATTTTGAAATTCCGCTGGGGGGCAACCAAAAGGCCAAAAACCAGATGCTGGCCCAGCGCACCCGCTTGCAGCAAGCCGAGCTGGAGATAGAAGCGATTCGCATCGCTTTTACCAATGACCTGCTGGTACGGAAAACCGATCTGCAAAATGCGTTGCACATAACTGACCTAAGCCTGAAAGAGATCGATTTACGAAAAACCCTGGTCGACAATGAGCAGCGCCGGATCGATTTAGGAACCGGCTCATTAGGCACTTTGACACAAAAAAGGGCAGACCTGGTGGAGGCTCAGCAGCGACTGATTGAAAACCGGGTCAGATATGAAATTGCCTTGGCTGCTTGGCAATACGCGCAAGGTACCCTGCTGTCCGACCATGGCATTGTGGTCACCCGTGATGCCGCATCACCCACCTGAGCACCATCCACATGCCATTTTCCTTGCTACGCAGCCTGCGTTTACCCGCGTTTTTCTTGGTGTTATTGTTGGCTGGTGCAGCCAGCCAGGCCAAGACTTTTTCAGGCTTGATCTACCCGCTGCATGACATCACCATGAGCGCGGGGGTGGCTGGCTTGGTGATGAAACGCCTGGTCGTGCCCGGCCAGTACGTCAAGGCTGACGAAGAGCTACTGCTGCTCGATGACCGGCTGCAAGTGATCGAGAGCGAGCGGCGCAAGAAAATTTTTGAAGATCAAAGTGAAGTGATCGCCGCCAAAGATCGCCTTGCCATTTTGACCACTCTGCTCAAAGCGGCACGCGCCGTCTACCAGGAAACCGGCTCGGTGAGTCAGGACGAATTGTTGCGCCTGCAAGCCGAGCACGTTGCAGCCGTTGGCCGCTGGGAGCAGTTGGTCATTCAAAAGCAGCGTGAAAAACTCGACTTTGAGACCGCCGAACGAGAGCGTTTGCAGCGCCATATCACGGCCCCAATTACAGGCATCGTCACCAAGATCATTCCTCAAGTGGGTGAGTGGGCCAAGCCTGGCGACCCGATCATTTTGCTGGTTGATGCCTCCTCTGCCGTGTTGCGGCTGGCCATTCCGCACAAGGACATTGGCGACCTCAAATTGGGCACCACCCGCACCATTGCTTTTGAGGCTGGTGCCAGCGCCAAACAAACCACCGCTCGCGTGACCTTTATCTCGCCAGTGGCTGATCCAGCCAGCGGACTGGTGGAAGTCTGGCTGACCTTTGCCAACACCAAACCCACCATCAAGCCGGGCATCAAGGGCAGCATGGACATCGGCCCAGGCAACTGATTGGCAGCACCCCTGCGACAAAAACCACCGTGACCACCACCAGCCTGGCCCAAAAAAAAACCGAGAACCCAAACAGTTCCGGCGCAGATGCGCGCGCACTGATCAATCAGTTGCAGCAAATTCGCCGCACCGCCCTGCACGAGGTTGATTGGGATCGCTACTGCAACCTGATGCGCCAGCTCTGCAAAGCCAGCCACTGCGCCGTCCTGCGACTGCAAGACTCTGCCGAAAATGCCGAGCTAATGGGACGCTACTCCGACCTACCCACCTGGACTCCACTGCAAGCCCTGCCCCCTGGCATGGATTTATTCATCAAGGCAACTGCCAGTGGCTATGCGCAGGCCCCGGCGCAAGCCCCTGATGGCCAAACCTGGCTGGTGCTGGTGATTGCGTTGCAAGGTTTGTCGTCTTGTTTTCTGATCTTGAATGTCAAGGCGCAAGAGCGCTCACAACTTAATGAACTAACACTGCGCGCCCTGCTGTGTTGCGACTTTGAACAAACTGCCCCAGGCAGCACCGCACTGGCCGTGCCCGGCACACTCAACGACTTGCTGGGTCTGGCCGCCGAAGTCATGCAGCAGCAAAGCTTTGAGTCAGCTTGCCTGAGTTTGGTCAACGGCATTGCATCGCAGTGGCAACTGATCCACGCCAGTTTGGGCTGGATCACGGGCGACCAAGCGCAAGTTGTGGCCATTAGCCACCTTGACCGATTCGAAAAAAACTCCCATCAGACCCATTTGATCGAATCCGCCCTAAGCGCGGCGGTGCTGCAAGGCCATGAAGTCTGGTGGCCGTCAGACCAAGGTGAACTGCTTGACACCCAGGGCATGGCTGACTTTGCGCATGAGACTGGCGTGCAACGGCTTGTGGCCGTGCCCATGCGCGATGTGCAGGGCCGGGTGCATGCAGTCCTGCTGCTGGCCTTTGCGCCGACAGCTTCGTCTGCGCAAGACCTTAGCCACCTGCAACTAGCACTTGAACTGATACAACCCAGACTTTCCGACCTGCAATTGGCATCACTGGGCTTGCCGGTGCGTTTGAAGCATCGGCTCCAAACTTTCTCAGAGTCTCTGTTTGGTCCGGAAAACCCTGTCCTTAAACTGGCAACACTGGCGCTTGCCTTGCTCTTGCTCTACGCCCTGTTTGGCAGTTGGTTTTATCGGGTTGATGCCAGTGCACAAATCAACACCGAATCAACCCGCATCATCAGCGCCCAGTTTGATGCCAGAGTCGATCAGGTTTTTGCTACCGCTGGCGACTTTGTCAAAGAAGGCAGCTTGCTGGCCACGCTTGACACCCAGGAGTTGCGGCAACAGCAAACCGAGTTGGCCGCCGAGATCAGCAAAGGCGAAACCGAAGTCAACAAGAACCGGGCGGACGGCCGTTTGGCCGAAACAGAAATGGCCCAGTCCCGACTTGAGCAGTCACTGGCCAAAGCGCAGCGGGTGGCCTACTATTTGAGCAACGCGCAAAGCAAAGCCCCTTTTGACGGCGTGATCGTTGAAGGCGAGCGCAAAGACCTTGTGGGTGCGCCGGTCAAAAAGGGTGACAAAATTTTCAAGATTGCCAAAACCGAAGGTCTCTACATCACCCTGATGGTGGCCGAGCGTCAAATGCAGCACATCACCCCAGGGGCTAAGGGAGAGGTCGCGCTGCTCAGCCACCCCAGCCACAACATTCCGATCAAACTCAGCTCGGTCATACCAGTGGCCCAAGTGAAAGGTCAGGAAGGCAACCAATTCATGCTGACGGCTGAACTATTGGAGCCACCACAAGCCTGGTGGCGCCCTGGTATGACCGGCTTGGCACGCATTGATGTGGGCGACAAGAACATCGCCTGGATCCTGACCCATCGCGTTTTGGACAATTTGCGGCTGATGTTCTGGTGGTAGCGCCAGCACGCAGCGACTGATATGGGCTCGACAATCTTCAGCGACTCATGGTTCCGAGTGTCTGGCCTGCGGGTGGCCTTGCTGCCCAGCGTAGAGGTAAAACAGCAGCGTTATCGGGGGCAGACCTGGCACGTGCTGCAAGACACCTACACCCAGCGCTACTTTCGCGCCTCAGAGCAAGCCTACAACTTCATTAAGAGCCTGCAACCCGACAAAACCGTGGAAGAGGTGTGGCAGGACTTTGTCAACCGCCACCCCACTGAGGCCCCCAGCCAGGAAGAAGTCATCCAGATACTGTCGCAACTACACACCTCGAACTTGCTGTACAGCCTGGAGCAACCGGACAACGAAGCCATTGTCAAACGCTACAAGACACAAAAAAACAAGGAGCTGAGGGGCAAGATTTCATCGTTCCTGTTCATCAGAATCCCCCTGTGGAACCCCGACGGCTGGCTCAACCGCAGCAAACCCCTGGCCATGGCATGCACCGGCTGGTGGGCTTTCTCCGTGTGGGCCAGCGTGGTTCTGCTGGGCATCTTTGCCGTCATTGAAAACCGCACCGCATTGGTTGACCAAAGCCAGGGCATCTTGTCCGCTGGCAATTTGCCATGGCTTTACGTTTGCATGACCACCTTAAAACTGTTTCATGAAACCGGCCATGCTTTTGTCTGCAAGCGCTTTGGCGGGGAAGTGCGTACCTTTGGCGTGATGTTTCTACTCTTCACGCCACTGCCCTATATGGATGCCACCAGCAGCTGGGGTTTTACCAACCGCTGGCAGCGCATTTACGTCAGCTTTGCCGGCATGGCGGTTGAATTTTTCTTTGCCGCTGCGGGCGCGCTAATCTGGGCCAATACGGCACCCGGCTTACTCAATAGCCTGGCCTTCAACGTCATGATAATCGGCTCGGTCTCCAGCATTCTTTTCAACGGCAATCCCCTGTTGCGCTTTGATGCCTATTTCATGTTGAGCGATTACGCAGACATACCCAACATGTACCAAAAGTCGCAACAGCAATGGAAATACTTTGCCAACCGCTACATTTTGGGCACCATCACGGCACAAAGCCAAGCCAATGACCAGCGCGAATGGTGGTGGCTCACCGCCTACGGCTTGCTAAGTTTTATCTATCTCATGTTCATCACCTTGGGGATCAGCCTGTTTTTGCTCGATCAGTGGTTTCCTTTGGGTGTCCTGGTGCTGGGGATGACCCTGTACAGCAAGCTGATCGCCCCGGTTTACCAACTGGGCAAACACCTCAATGGGCACGCGACCCAAGCCAATCGGCAGCGGGCTGTGGCGGCCAGCGTTGGCATTGGACTGCTTTTGCTGATGCTGATTTTCGTCATTCCTTTTCCCAATGCCATCAAGGTGCGAGGCATTCTGGAGGCCAATAGCATTAGCAGAATTTTCCTCGAAATCCCGGGCAAACTACAGCAACTGCAGGTGCGCCACGGCGACCATGTTGCGAAAGGGCAAGTAATTGCCAGGCTCGACAACCTCGACATCCTGTCTGATTTGGATCTCTTAGAAAGCACAAAAACCGAAACCCAGGTGCTGTATCGCCAGGCGCTGCACAAATCCACCAGTGACCTGCAAGCCCTGTCCGAGAAGCTCCGGTCACTCGACATCCGAATGGAAGAACTGCGCGGACAACTCGAACGACTGAAAATTGTGGCTGATCAACAAGGCGAGTGGGTCGCGCTCGACCTGCATGAGCGCCTGGGAAGCTGGCTCCAGCGAGGCTACGCCGTAGGCGAAATTATTGACCACAACAGCTTCAGATTTGTCGCAGTTGTCCCCCAAGAGCAGGCCGACTTCTTGTTCAAACAAGCATCACGTTCCACCGAACTGCGCCTGACCGGGCAACCCGACATCACGCTGGTGTTGCCCAAAGTGGACATCATTCCCTACCAAAGCTTGCGCTTGCCATCGGCAGCGCTTGGTTGGATGGGCGGTGGCGATGTGGCTATCAACACCGCACTGCCCGGCGGTGATACCGCCAAAGAGAGTTTTTATGTGTTGCACGCACAAATTCCTGCGCCGCTGCTCAAGCACATCACTGCCTTGCAGGGGCTGACTGGCACCTTGCGCATTGATCTACCTCCCGAGTCGCTCTATACGCAAGCCTTCAGAGCAATCAAGCAACTGGTGCAAAAACGCTACGCCATCTGAGTCGGCCCATGGCACAAATCGCAAACACACATTGGCATGCACCGCGTGATGCCAGCGCCACGCCTTGGTTCAGCTTGCCCGGCTGGCTTGAACTAGCCAAACACAAGACCGGCCATCGCCACCGCAAGCTTTGGCAAGCCGTGCAAACACTGCATATGCAATTGCCCGCAGCCGTGGCTGACTTCACTGCACCATCGGCGCAAGAAATGGCCCACGTACGCCAGCAGATTCATCGACTCCCGATGATCAGCGACCCTGAACAAGCCTTGGCCATCAAGCTTAAAGCGCTGGAGATCGCCATGCGCATGGCCTGCATCACGCAGGGCCAGCGTGCCTCATTTCCACAACTGCTGGCGGCACTGGTCATGACAGACAACTACCTGATACAGCTCGCGCCTGGCGAAGGTAAAACCCTGGCGATTGCCCTTGCCTCGGTACTGATTGCCTGGGGCGGCAAACCACTGCACATCGTCACAGCCAACGACTACCTGGCAGCGCGCGATGCAGAACTGATGTCTTCACTCTACAACGCCTGCGGACTCACAGTGTCCTCCATCGTCAGCACCACGTCACCGCACGAGCTGCCTGGGTGCTATCGTCAGTCAATTGTCTACGCCACCGCCAAGCAGTTTTTGGCCGACTACCTGCGCGATGATTTGCTGCTACAAGGCGCGCGCAACCCGGTGCAACGGCGGCTATGGCAACTGCAAAACGGCACCGCCGAAAAACAACCCGTCATGCGTGGACTCCATGCCGCCCTGATCGATGAAGCCGATGGCGTGCTGATCGACGAAGCTACCACCCCGCTGATCATCGCCAGCCCCGAAGAGGACAAGGCCGACATGCTCAGCGCCATCAAAACAGCCAAAGACCTGGCAGACCAACTCAAGCTCAAAGAGCACTACACCTTGTACTCCAAGGGCACCAGTGCGGTGCACTTTACCGAGCTGGGCAAGCAAGTCATTGAGACCCTGTCACAACAGTTCAGCCCTTACTGGCAAGTGCCCAGCCGGCGCGAAGAAATTTTTAACCTGGCCATCATGGCCCGTGAAGTGTTCCAGCTCGACCGCCACTACATCGTCAAAGACGGCGAGGTCGTGATCGTCGACGAAAGCACCGGGCGCAGCATGCCTGGGCGCTCCTGGAGCCACGGCATTCACCAGTCGATCGAAACCCGCCTGGGCGTCAACGTCACACCACTGACCAAAATCTCGGCACGCATGACGTTTCAGGAATTTTTCAGGCACTACCACCGGCTCAGCGGCGGCAGCGGCACCCTGCACGGGCTGGACCTGGAACTGTGGAAAACCTTTGGCCTGTTCATTTTGCGCATTCCCCCTCGCACAGCCAGCAAGCTGGAGGTTTTTCCACAACAGAGATTTCTGACCCGCAAGACCAAACTAGACCATTTTGTGCAACACATACAAATGCTGCACCAGCGCAGCGTACCGGTATTGGTGGGTACCCGCCGGATTCTGGACAGCGAAGAAATCGCCAGCATTTTGCGCAGCCGAGGGCTCCTCTGCACAGTGCTGAACGCCAAAGAACACGAATACGAGGCTCAAGTGGTGGCAAACGCGGGCGAGCCCGGCTGCATCACGGTCGCCACCAACATGGCCGGGCGCGGCACCGACGTCAAAGTGACACCTGAAGTACAAGCCATCGGTGGACTGCACGTGCTGATGTTTGAGGCCCATGAATCCCCCCGCATCGACTGGCAACTGTTTGGCCGTGCCGGGCGGCAAGGCGCGCCCGGCAGCGCCCAGGCTTTTGTCTCGTTGGAAGAAGAGTTGCTGATCAAATACGCCCCGGCCTGGATCAAGCCACTAACTGGCCTGATTCCCGACCAACAAGTCAAGCTGAAAGTCAAGCTATTGCAATGGTTTGCACAACGCGTGGCCAGTCAGATCGGCCGCAAACAGCGCAGCCATCTGGCGTTGGTGCAACAACAGCTCCGCGAGCAATTGGGCTTCTCGAAAAATTGATGCGCGCGCGGCGGGCGCGTGTGGCATCAAACTGTGCCTCAAATCATCCAGGTCACCACCGAATAACGCGTCCCTTGCGTGACTGGCAATATTTCATGCGGAAACAAAAAATTGGACGGAAACAACACTGCGGCACCTTTGCCGGGTGCCAGCGTTTTTTCACCGCCAAAAAACCCCCAGGCACCGCCCTCAAAATCATCATTCAAGGCAAAAGAACAGGTCAGTGAACGTGGCACCCGATTGAAAGAATCGGTGTGCATGCGGTAGTAGCCACCCTGGCGGTAGCGCAGCAACTCAAACGCCATGCCTTGCACAATGCGGCAATGGGCAAACTGCGCCTGGTAGCGCCCCACGGCACTGCGGCAAGCGGCGTACAAGGTGTCTTCGATGTGTTTGCGCACCACCGGATTTTTTTGTACTACCGCACGCGCTGACAAATTGATCACATCGGCATTCCTGACATGGCGATCCGCTTTGGCATCGTCGCCCACCAAGGCCGAATTCCATTCATCCGAGTCCGCGAACTCCGCAACCAAAGCGTCGCAAAAATCAGCCGACAACATGTTGTCCAGAGCCACGATGTAGCTGTCGATCGGGGTTTCAAGCGCGTTTTTTGTCAAAATAGGCATGGGCTCTGGGTCCGTAAGAAAAAACGTAGTGCATGAACACCTGGGTGCAAAAACGCCCCTCGAAAGGCTCGCGCCAATGCGGCGTGCGACACCCTAGGTACATGATGGCATCGCCCGGCTGCAGTGTCACCGCACGCGACCCGCCGTCGGGGGTTTTCAGCCAGATCGGCCAAGGCTGATCGGCATCCAGATTCAGCGTCAGACTGAGCTCACAGGCTTCACGGTCTTCGTGCAACATCAATGTATTGCCATGCTGGTACAGCCGCGCATAGCAATAAGTGGGCAGCACCGGCTCTTCACAAATTTCTTGCACCTGCGGTATCTTTTCAACCAGCAAACGCACAAACGGCAAGTAGTCATAAATGGCCGGCGCATCGGCTACCAGCCGGTCTGGCACCAGCGCTAACTGCGCGTGGTGGCTGTCCAGATCGCGCGCCAGCGCCTGCGCCCGCTCACGCGAAATGAAGGCGGGCAGCACGATGTGGTTGTAGGCTTGCAGCGTGTCATTCATGGCAACAAAAGTGCTTCGATTTCCAATATCTTTTTAGCCTTGTTACCCAGCCTCAAACTGGTGTCGCGCAATACGTGGCGTTTGGCAAACCAGGCCAGCAAAGCCGGTTCTACCGGGTGCGGGTAGTGCGAGAAAAACAGCGCGCGCTGCGCGGCTGACAACTTGGCCACCCACAACAGGGCCAAGTCCCGCTCCACCGGGTAGGCCCCAATTCGGTCCCAATCGATAATTTTGAAACTATCCTTGGTAATCAATACATTGTTGCGCCACATGTCGCCATGGCCCAGGCGCACTGGCGTCGCGACCAAGCACTCAGGCAAGCGCCCGGCTTGGGCCACCGCGCGGTTGAGCACCTCTTCTTGCTCAGAGCTGATGTCCATTTCGGAGCGATCCAATTCAAACGCCCGTTTCGCCTGAAAAAACGCTGCAGCATCGGCAAAGCTGCCCTGCAAATCAAAGTCCAATGGACCAAAACCGTTGACCAGGGTGGAATGCATGGCACCCAACTGCTGAGCAAGCTGTATCAGTACCTGATCACGCACCTGCGAGCCAAAAGGCGTGCCATCAATGTGCTCTTCAATCAGGCTTTTGCCATCGTGGTAGAGCTTGGCTGGCATCAGGCTCAAATGCCCCAGATGCCGATACGCCAGCATGTTGCGTTTGTGCTGCATCACATCATGCTTGGGCACCCGCAATACCCAACGCTGGCCACCACGCTCAAAGCGGATCAGCACATGGCCATCCCCCATCGTCAACTCGGGGTTGGCCGCATCGTGCCAGCCCATTTTTTCTTTCAGAGTGACCACCAGATGCTGGTACACCTCATCAACCATGGCGGCAAACTTGGGGTCGTGCGCCCCGGTGGTATCAGGAAACGTGGTCATACAAGGCTACTGGCCGGCGCGCACGAGGCGCAGATGCATGTTGGTGGTAATGGGTGTGGGACCGATATAGCCTTCAGCAAAATCCACCGACCATACATTCAAAGAGCCATTGGCATCCAAGGTTGATGTTACGAAATTCAAGGGCTCATTTCCGGGAAATATCAATGCTAGCAATGCCGGATTGCCAGCACAGGTGCGATTGACCAACGATGCCAGTTCATTTTTACTGGGAACACGCCAATCCGAATACCCCAACCCGGCAACGGAGCCCACCTGGTTGTTGGCATTGAGTTGGGAGACGATCGAACTTGCCGAATTGAATGATGAGGCAGCACCACTGGTGCAGGCTTTAACATCTGTATAGCTGCCTTGCGGACATTGTTTCCACATCAGCCCAGTGGCGGCATCGGCCACCGTCCCATCGCCAAAGTCATTGAACCTGGCATTGCTGTTGGCGCACGGCAACGCGCTTGCCGCGTCACCGCGCACCAGCCTAACCCAAAGTGCCGTGGTTTTTGCCACATAAGACACCGCCCCATTATTACTGGCATCGACTTGCCAAGCATCCACAGCGCCTACCGCGCGGGACTCGCTGCTCCAGTACTGCCCTGACATGGTATCGGCACCGTCAAAACTATCAGCATTGGATGGATTGCCTGTGATCTTACTGACATCCATCAAATTCAACAGCTCATTCACCGAAGGGATACGCCAATCTGAATAGCCACAGGGCTGCGCCCCCTCAGCGTTCACAGTCGCCCTATAAGCCTCCAAATCGGCATACGCCTTGGTCACCCCAGGCACCTTCTGCCAAGTCAGGCCGGTGACCTTGTCCACGATGCAATTTGGGTTCGATTTATCAAACGAGAACCCTAGTGCCCCATCATTTGGCGGATTGCTATTGGTCAACGGATTCACATCGCGCCCGAAAGCCGCCAAACCACCCAGCAGCGCGGTTGAACCCGTTCCATTCACCCCCCCCGCATCGTCATTGATGATGGTGCCAATGGCTGTGCCTGATGCGCCTGCGGCTGACCAGTTGACCTTCAGCGTCTCGTTGGGTTCAAACGTGGCATCACCGCACACAGTGACCGTGAGCTTGCCACTGCTCGCACCCGCCGCAATAGAAACCGTTGCGTTGGTTTTGATCTCAAAATCAACATCTACCGCCCCGCAGGCGGTGCCACCAGTGGCTGACCCGGTGCTTGCCAAGCCGGTCTTGGCAGTGCTCGCGGTGCTGAAGGTCACTGTCACACCCCTGACAACCGGCTCGCTCAAACTCACCACAAATTCCAACTGGGTTTGCGCCCCTGCATTGCCCTCAAATACATCGGCCACCACAACGGATGTCACGGTAGCCTCCGGCACTTCAGGCACACCGCCGCCCCCACCGCCGCCACAAGCCAGCAGCACAGAACCTAGCAAACCCATGCCTGCAAGCTGAGCCATCCGAGTCACACCGATTTGTGAAACCCGATCAAAAAAAGTAAATGTCTTCATGGT
>JBBQZG010000061.1:0-17258 GCA_038207945.1 Burkholderiales bacterium | reverse complement strand
CTGGCCAGCGCCAGCACCATGGCGCGTACGCTCCCATCGGGCGCCATCAGGCCGGGCTCGGTACCGTGAGGGTTTTGGGTGGTTCGCTCGCGCGCGAGATAGAGGCGGTCCAACTCCGATTGCAGTGTGCTCATGTCGAATTCTCGGTCATGGTGTGAGAAGGGACTGTTTGTACCCGAGTCTGGGCCAGCAAGCCATTCCGCAAGGGTTGCAGCACGGGTTTGCGGTGGGTGTTCGCAGTCGAACCTCCATTCGCACCCCTGCTGCATACGGGGTTTGCATCGGACTAGAATTCAGAATGCACCATTTAAGTGCAAATGGCGTGGCGATGCCTATTAAATTCAAAAAATAACAAATATTTTTCGCTGAAATGCATTCAATTGGTGCAACTCAACCCTTGATGCTTCTATTTTGAATTTTTTTGTGTTCATCGTTGAGCGCAAGTCACGCGCTTGTGAGTGATCTACTTTTTAAGGAATGTGAAGTGAAGTACAAAGACCTGCCAGATTTCATGGCTTACGTCAAAGCCCGCGACCCTCATCAGCCCGAGTTTCATCAGGCAGTGCAAGAGGTGATGGGGAGCTTGTGGGGCTTCATCAAAGCCAACCCGCATTACGCTGATGGTGGCATTCTGGAGCGACTGGTGGAGTCCGAGCGGATCATTCAGTTTCGCGCGTCCTGGGTGGATGACCACAACAAAACCCAGACCAACCGCGCGTTTCGCATTCAGCACAGCTCGGCCATTGGTCCGTTCAAAGGCGGTATGCGCTTTCACCCTTCGGTGAACCTGTCGATTTTGAAGTTCCTGGCCTTTGAGCAAACCTTTAAAAACGCCCTGACCACACTGCCCATGGGCGGTGGCAAGGGTGGCTCCGACTTTGACCCCAAAGGCAAGAGCCGCAACGAAGTAATGCGTTTCTGCCAGGCCTTGATGGTCGAGTTGTACCGTCACTTAGGCCCCGATACCGACGTGCCCGCAGGCGACATTGGCGTGGGTGGGCGTGAAGTGGGCTTCATGGCTGGCATGATGAAAAAGCTGTCCAACAACGCCGCTTGCGTGTTCACCGGCAAGGGTCTGACCTTTGGCGGCAGCCTGATTCGCCCGGAGGCCACCGGTTATGGACTGGTGTATTTTGTGCAAGAGATGCTGGCGCGCAACAAGCTCAACATGCAAGGCATGCGTGTGTCGGTGTCGGGTTCGGGCAATGTGTCGCAATACGCCATTGAAAAAGCCATGGAACTGGGTGCCAAAGTCATCACCGCCTCTGACTCGGGTGGCACCGTGATTGATGAAGCCGGCTTTACCCCCGAGAAGCTGGCCATTTTGATGGACATCAAAAACAAGCACTACGGTCGCATTGAAGAGTATGCCCAGCGTTTGGGGCTGCGATACGAAGCAGGCAAGACGCCCTGGAGCGTGCCGGTGGACATTGCCTTGCCCTGTGCCACGCAAAACGAAGTCAATGGCGACGACGCGCGGGAACTGGTCAAAAACGGTGTCAAGTGCCTGGCCGAAGGCGCCAACATGCCCTCCAATCTGGACGCGATTGAAGTCTTCCTTCACCACAAGATTCTGTACGGCCCGGGCAAGGCTGCCAATGCCGGTGGCGTGGCGACATCCGGCCTTGAGATGACACAAAATGCCGAACGTCTGCCTTGGGGTCGCGTTGAAGTCGATGCCCGTTTGCGCATCATCATGACCGAGATTCACAACAACTGCGTGCGCTACGGTGAGCGCGAAGCTGGCTTTGTCAACTACGTGGATGGCGCCAACATTGCCGGCTTCGTCAAAGTGGCTGATGCCATGGCAGCGCAAGGGGTGTATTGATCAAGGCATTCCGACCAATTTCGGCACCGCCAGCCCTGTCTTCAACTCTGGTTTTCAACGCCTGGGTCAGGTAAGCCTGCCAGCTTGCAGAGCATTTGGATGGGGCCGTGCGGGAACATGTCGTACAAGAATTTTTTGTACGCCTTGGCATCACTGAAACTCTGATCAGGGTGCTTGCCCAAGGTGTTCAACAGGTCATTCATGGTGGGGTGGGTCAGTTTTTCTTCGTAGTACTCGCGGCAATAATCCACCAGGCCCATGGCGGTTTCATTCAGCGGCTTGTGCCCGGCTTCTTCATGCGCTTTGGCTAACGCATCGGACACATCCTCATCCCAATCGTTCGGATTCTTGAGAAACCCCGCGGCATCGGTTTCAATGACTTTTCCGTTGACGGTGATGCTCATAATGAATCTCCTAAAAATTTGACGGCTTCAGTCGGCGGTTCAAAATGAACCCTCAAAATTCAGTGTAAAAATTATTGACCAGGCCAAAGATGAGATTTGTCAATTGCCGGGCACTTTGGCCTTGGGTGTCTGTGTGACTGGTCAAGCCATTTGACGTGAAATAACGGTAATGTGCGTAGGTAACGGTCTGAACCCGCAACCGCAAGGTATTTGAGGCAATATATTTAAACCCAAATGGCTTTCATTCATGGTGTGACCGTGTGTGCGTAGAAGACTGGTTTTGCTTGACGCATCAGAAAAAACGCTTCCGCTTGACCCACTGAGTATGCGCCTCCAGGCCAAAGCGTGGCGGTCTTCACCTCAGAACAAAATTCGCGTCTGGCAGCGCCTTGGGGGGCGGAACTTCGCCCAGCATTTCACTCAGGCTGGCATGGATGCCGCTCACCATGGCGTCGAGCGCCAGATCGTTGTCGGCCAGGCCAAACGGTTCCTCAATCTCGTCGCTGAGGGCCTCCAGGGCGAAGAAGGTGTAAGACACAAATGTCACCACCAGCGGCGTCATCAGGCCAATGCTGTCGACCAGCCCGAACGGCAGCAGCGCGCAATACAAGTAAACGCTGCGGTGCAGAATCACCGAGTAGGCAAACGGCAGGGGCGTGTTGGCAATGCGCTCGCAACTGCCCAGCGCCAGTGACAGGCCGTCAAGCGAACTCTCCATCTTGTGCGCCAACATCGGCTCCAGCTGTTGCGCCTGCCGGCAATCACGCAGCCATTGGCCCAGCCAGAGCAGCACCAGCGCGGGGGCTGAGCGCGCGCCGACCAACTGCGCCCGCAGCGCGTCAGGCAAAAGACCCTCGGTTTGGTCGGTGGCCAACTGGCCGCGCAACTGGTTGCGCAGGGTGCTGGCAAAACCCACCAACCCCAGGACGAAGGGACGTGTATCGCGTTCAGGCGCAATCAACGTCAGGGCCTGGCGCGTCAGGTTGCGCGCTTCCACCAGGACGCTGCCCCACTGTTTTCGCGCCTCCCAATAACGGTCGTAACTGGCGTTGATGCGAAAGCCAAGAAAAATAGCGAATGAAATCCCCATCAACGAAAACGGGCTGGCGTTGAGCGTGACTTTCCACAAAAAAAGTTGGCCGTGTGCCAGTACAACCGCACAGGACAAGGCAAAAACAAACAGCTGTTGGCCGTAAATGCGGTGCACCAACGAACCTCGCCGAACAAGCAGCAGACGAATCCAATGGGGCCTAGGGCGAACAATCACGATGCTAAATGGCGGCAAAAAGCCAATGTGTGAACGGATGGCCATTGTCACCGAGCTTTAAGGGTTTACCCTATGCTGCGTTGCAGCATAGCAACACCCAAGCCAGGTGTGCCCGCAGCTGCAAACCACATCAACCCGATGTGTGGCCCGGGGTCATGGTCGACCTGCAGAGTCTGCCTATCCAGGGCGTGGTGGGCCTCACAGCGGTCACCATTCTGGGTGAAATGTTGGCCAAGGCGGATGCCCCTGACACCTACACGGCTCAGATCAACGTGACTGACGCCACTGGGGCTTGCAGTCCAACACCTTGGTGGGTAGCGCACGGATTGCCAACTACCCCTGGACTGGCAAGGTGGCCGCCTGTACGCCGTGAGGGGTTACAACGGCGGCATGATCGACCCGTATCTCAAGACCGTGGAGGAATACAAGCCCCTGACAGACCCATGGGCCACCCGTGCAGACATGCCCACCGGCCGCATTGACCTGACCCTGACCCAGATCAATGGCAAGCTATTGGCTGCGGGCGGTGGTAACACGTCGCCAGCCATTGCACTGGAAAGTTACGACCCCGCCACCGCCAGTGTGGTGAACGCCAGGATGTACGTGTTTGGCAATGCGCTGACGCTGGAATACGACCCAGCCAACGAGATCAGGTAAACACACAAGCGCACGCTGCGACAGGTTGTGGCACACGGGGCAACCCTGTCCACGGGTCGAGCCATGGGGGAGCTCCTGCGCTGAACGCCCACTACACTCGGGTGGCCCGTCAATTCTCATCACTTTCCCATGGATATATTTGTATTAGTTGCCCTGCTGGCCTTCGGCGTGCATGTGCTCAAGTCGCGCGAGCAGAAAGAGCGCATTGCCTTGCTGGGCAGCTATTTGGGTAAGTTTCAGATTGAAAAGCTGATGCAGGATGTGCTCGACGGCTACCAGCGTGCCTTGGGTGAGGCGGATGTGGACCGGCAGGCCCAGGTGTTGCGTTACCTGGAGCCGCAGGAGCAAACGCTGGTCGAGCAGTTCAACCGCTTTGTGCTGGAATTCGCCGAGGTTTACGAGGCGCGGGCACGGGTCAGCCGCTTGCCGCTGGCGTTGCCGTTTGTGTCGTTGGCTGTGCCATCCAGCACGTTTGACTTGCGCAAACTCATGGGTGTGCATGGCCGCGGCATCAGCCAGGCCGTGGCCAATGCCCAGGGCCTGAGCGCCAAGCGCAAGGCGTTTACTGTGATGGCTGAGTTGCTGCTGATGCAGCACAGCTGCCACTGGTTTTGCCGCTCCAAACTGGTGGCATCAGCCCGCATGATGGCGCGGCACAAAACTGCCTACCCCCAGTTGGTGGAGGCTGTCGCGCCTGAAACCCGGCGGGCCTACCAGGCTGTGGTCGGCCAGTCAGCCACTGGTGCAGCTTGATTTTTATATAACGAATTGGCCTCTAGCCCATATAAAATATGTGCTATCAGCTACAAAATAAATAGCATATGCCTCACACACCTACCCCACCCGTTTTTCGCCGTGCGGCACCGCCCGCAGCCAAAGCCCCTCTCCCTGCGGGGCAAAGCAACACCGCTGCCCACGGTGCGGGCGGCACGCTGCGCCTGAACAAGCGCATGGCCGAGTTGGGCCTGGCGTCACGCCGGGAAGCCGACGAATGGATTGGCAAAGGCTGGGTCAAGGTCAATGGCCGGGTGGCCGAGATGGGCATGCAGGTGGCGCCTGATGTGCGCATTGAAGTCGACAAACAGGCCACCGGCGCGCAGGCCAAGCAGGTCACCGTGCTGATCAACAAGCCGCTGGGGCTGGTGAGTGGCCAAGCCGAGGACGGCCACGAGCCTGCCATCACCCTGGTGCAGCCGCAAAACCGCTGGGCTGAGGACAACGCGCGCTTTTTCTTTCACCCCAGCCAGCTCAAAAGCCTGGTGCCCGCCGGGCGGCTCGACATTGATTCGACCGGCCTGCTGGTGCTGACGCAAGACGGCCGGGTGGCGCGCCAGCTGATTGGTGAAGACGCGGTGATGGAGAAAGAATACCTGGTGCGTGTCATCTACACCGGTGTGCTGAATGTGGCTGCGGCCAACTCGGCCGCCGCCACCTATGCCGCAGCCCCTGGCGCGCAGGCGCGGTCAACGCAGCCCGGCCAGGTTACCCAGCTCAGCCGCATTGACGACGACGATCCCGTCAGCCAGGACGTGCAATCGGTGTTCCCGGCAGACAAACTCGCGCTGTTGCGCCACGGTTTGAGCCTGGACGGGCAGCCCCTGCAGCGCGCCAAGGTGGAATGGCAAAACCCCGAGCAACTGCGCTTTGTGCTCACCGAGGGCAAAAAGCGTCAGATTCGCCGCATGTGCGAGCAAGTCGGCCTGAAAGTGGTGGGCCTCAAGCGCGTGCGCGTGGGTCACGTGATGCTGGGCAATTTGCCGGTGGGCCAGTGGCGCTACCTGGCCCCGCATGAGCGGTTTTGAGCCAGTCTCCATAGACCCCCACCTCTAACGATCCGCGCCGCAACGCCCCACAATGGGCGCCATGATGACGCATCCGCCCAAAAAGACCACCCACCATCTGCGTGCCACTGATTTGCGCGCTGCCGCATTGCTGGCCACCCATGCCTCCGCCGCAGTGACGACCATCGCCGAGGGTGTTCACCAGTCTGTCTGGCGCACGCTGGGCGCACCCAGCGGCACCACCACCGCGCAAACGCGAGGCCTGACCGGGCTGATTTACAAAAGCATCACCGGCGTCACCCAGATGGTGGGGCAGGGCGTTGTTGCGGCCTTGAACCGGCTGGAGCCGCTGCTGCAACGTCTTGAGGGCCAAGGCGATGAGTCGTTTGAGCGTGCTGCTGTGATTGCTGTGTTGAACGGCGTCATGGGTGACCGCCTGCAGAAGAACCACAACCCGCTGGCCATCCCGATGTCGCTGCGTTTGGCAGGCAAGGTGCTGGATGCGGCTGCGCCACCCGCTTCAGCGCAAGTCACTGGCAAGGTGCTGATCGTCATCCACGGCTTGTGCATGAACGACCTGCAGTGGACGAGTCAACACGCCGGTGAACCCGTCAACCACGCCAGCGTGCTGCAAGGCGCTATGGGCTACACCCCTGTTTATGTGCGCTACAACTCCGGGCTGCATGTCTCCGAAAACGGCCATGAGCTGGCGCGCCAGCTGGAAGCCTTGCTGCAGAGCTGGCCCGTGCCGATGACTGAACTCAGTGTGCTGGCCCACAGCATGGGCGGGCTGATCACGCGCAGTGCCTTGACTATCGCCAGCCAGAGTGGCCTGCAGTGGCCACAGCACCTCAAACACATCGTCTTTCTGGGCACGCCGCACCACGGCGCACCGCTTGAGCGGGCGGGGAATTGGGTCGATGTGATGCTGGGCAGCACGCCCTACAGCCGCCCCTTTGCCAAACTTGGCCAGTTGCGCAGCGCTGGCGTCACTGACCTGCGTTATGGCCATGTGCTTGATGCAGACTGGCACGGCCATGACCGTTTCCGCCGCAAGCCCGACAGCCGCACGCCGGTGCCGTTGCCTGAAGGCGTGACCTGTTTCACCGTGGCTGCCACCCTGGTTGCCAAACGTGGCCACCTGGCTGACCGCCTGGTCGGCGACGGCCTGGTGCCGCTGCGCAGTGCGCTGGGTCAGCATGACGAGCCACAGCGTTGCCTGCACTTTGCGCCCGAGCACCAATACATTGCCTACCGCACCGGCCACTTGCAGTTGCTCAGCAACCCCGCCATCACGCAGCAGTTGCTGACTTGGCTGGGACAAAGTTAAACGCAGCCGCAAACGTCTTGAAATCATCTCTCACGCCCCCAGATAGGGAGCTGCTTGAGCATCAGCATCAAATTTCGCTGGTTTTTTAATTCTTTGACAACACCTCAAACCTCCATGACCAAACAAACCCTTTCCTTTCAGGCCGAAGTTGCACAGTTGCTGCACCTGGTGACCCATTCGTTGTACTCCAATAAAGAGATTTTTCTGCGTGAGCTGATCTCGAACGCGTCCGATGCCTGCGACAAGCTGCGTTTTGAAGCGATCAACGACGGTGGCCTGTATGAAAACGACACCGAACTCAAAGTCAAGGTCACCTTTGACAAAGACGCCAAAACGCTCACCATCACCGACAACGGCATCGGCATGAGCACGCAAGAGGCGATTGACCACCTCGGCACCATCGCCAAGAGCGGCACCAAAGATTTCGTCAGCAAACTGTCGGGCGACCAAAAAGCCGACTCGCAACTCATTGGCCAGTTTGGCGTGGGCTTTTACAGCGGCTTCATCGTGGCCGACAAGATCACGGTCGAGTCGCGCCGTGCCGGCATGAAGGCTGAGGAAGGTGTGCGCTGGATCAGCGGTGGCGCCGGCGATTTTGAGGTCGAAAACATCACCCGCCCCGAGCGCGGCACCAGCGTGACTTTGCACTTGCGCGACGACGCCATGGATTACGCCAGCGCCTGGAAAGTCAAGGGCATCATCAACAAATACTCTGACCACATCAGCCTGCCCATCATGATGGAAAAGGAAGAGTGGAAAGACGGCGAGCTGATCAACCCGAGCGACGAGCAAGGCGGTCGCCAGCCCGGTGGCATGGTCAAAACCGGCGAATGGGAAACCGTCAACAAGGCCAATGCCATCTGGGCGCGCGCCAAAAAAGACATCACGGCTGAAGAGTACAACGAGTTTTACAAACAGATCAGCCACGATTTTGAAGCGCCGCTGGCCTACACCCACAACCGCGTTGAAGGCAGCACCGAATACACCCAGCTGCTCTACATTCCCGGCAAAGCGCCGATGGATTTGTATAACCGCGAAAAATCTGCGGGCGTCAAGCTGTATGTGAAACGTGTCTTCATCATGGACGACGCCGAAGCCCTGTTGCCCACCTACCTGCGTTTTGTCAAAGGTGTGGTTGACTCGGCCGACCTGCCGCTGAACGTGAGCCGTGAGTTGCTGCAGGAAAGCCGCGACGTGAAAGCCATCCGTGAAGGCTGCACCAAGCGCGTGCTGGGCATGCTCGAAGACTTGGCCAAGAACGACAAGTTGCCAGAAGCCACCGTGTCAGCAGAAGGCGTCACGGATGTCGTGTCGGAAGAAGACAAGGCTGATGCCGAAGCCAACGCCGGCAAATACAGCAAGTTCTACAACGAATTTGGCGCCGTGCTGAAAGAAGGTCTGGGCGAAGACTACGCCAACAAAGACCGTCTGGCCAAGCTCTTGCGTTTTGCCAGCAGCACCACCGATGCAGTCAGCGTCAGTTTTGCCGACTACAAGGCACGGATGAAAGACGGCCAGGAGGCCATCTACTTCATCACCGCTGACAACGCCGCCGCCGCCAAAAACAGCCCGCAGCTTGTAGTGTTCAAGAAAAAAGGCATTGAAGTGCTCTTGATGACCGACCGTGTGGACGAGTGGGCGCTGAACTATCTGCAAGACTTTGATGGCACCCCGCTGCAAAGCGTCGCCAAGGGTGCGGTTGACTTGGGCAAGCTGCAAGACGACACCGAGAAGAAGGCTGCGGAAGAAGCCGCCGAGACCTTCAAACCGATGCTAGCCAAGCTCAAAGAAGCCTTGAAAGACAAGGCCGAAGACGTGCGCGTGACCACCCGTTTGGTGGACTCACCCGCCTGCCTGGTGGTGCAAGACCACGGCATGAGCACCCAACTGGCGCGCATGCTCAAGCAAGCCGGTCAAACCGCCCCCGAGGTCAAGCCGGTGCTGGAAGTCAATGCCGAACACCCGCTGGTGAAAAAGCTCGACGGCTCGGTACATTTCAATGACCTGGCGCACATCTTGTTCGACCAGGCCCTGCTGGCCGAAGGCGGTCTGCCCACTGACCCGGCAGCCTATGTGAAACGGGTGAATGCACTGTTGGTTTGAGTTTTATATAAAAAATTGACTTGTAGCCCTTTATTTATATGCGCAAGCAGCTATTTAATAGATAGCAAATGATGGCGAAAATGCCCCAGGGTCAGAGCGACTCTTGGGGCTTTTTTGTGGTCATCTGACGTGCGGTCACTCGTTCACCCCAAATTTCCCTGATCTTTCCTCATCCCCAACTCATCTCAAATGACACTTATGAAAACCCTACTTTCCCTCTCTGTGCTGGCTGCTGCCCTGTCTTTCACCACCGCCACGCTCGCTGCCGATGCCACCCTGGAGGCCTCGGCCAAAGAAGCTGGCGCTGTGGTCACGGCCAGTGGCCTGGTCTACAAATCGCTCAAAGACGGCGCGGGCGCCAGCCCCAAGGCCAGCGACACGGTCAAGGTGAACTATCGCGGCACTTTTCCCGATGGCAAGGAATTTGACAGCTCCTACAAGCGTAACAAGGCCATTGAGTTCCCGCTGGGCAACGTCATCCCCTGCTGGACTGAAGGCGTGCAGCGCATGAAGGTGGGCGGCAAAGCCAAGCTGACCTGCCCAGCCAACATTGCCTATGGCTCGCGCGGCGCAGGCGGCGGTGCGATTCCTCCCAACGCTACGCTGCTGTTTGAAGTCGAGTTGTTGGGCATCAGCGGCAAATAAGGGGGCAATCACCTGTCGGGATTCGCCCAGGGGGCTGGGCTCCTACGGCCATGGTTCAGGACGATTTCGGTATGGAAGGCTCTTGAAAAGGGGGCGGGCTAGCCCCATTTTTAGCAACAGAGGTACACAACCATGGCGGGTGTGAATCGCTCACCTGACTTTCTGTTGAAAAAGGAGCTAAAAACAGAAGATCATGAATGCATTGATGACGCGCGGCGGTCTGTTTGACGACTTTTTCCGCGATGTGACGCCCGGGTTTTACATCAAACCGCTGCATGGCGATGCGTTGCCCACGCCAGCGCAAATCAAGGTTGACGTGAAGGAAACTGGCGATGCCTACACCGTGCAGGCCGAAATTCCTGGTGTGCCAAAAGAAGACATTCAGGTGGCAATTGACGGCAACGTGGTGAGTTTGCGTGCTGAAATCAAGCAGCAAGACAGCACCAGCCAGGATGAAAAAACCTTGCGCAGCGAGCGTTATTTTGGTGCCGTGTCGCGCAGCTTCCAGTTGGCTTCCGACATTGACCAATCACAAGCCAAAGCCAGGTATGACAACGGCGTGCTAACCCTGACACTGCCGAAGAAAGCCGCCATGAGCGGGGCGCAGCGGCTGACCATCGAGTAGGCACGGCTCTGGTTCGCACCGCATTTCCGTGAGCGAGGGCGTGCGGTGTCTGCTTGGCGCATCGCCGCTGCTTACACCACCAGCGGTTCTTCCTGCATGGCCTCGATTTGCTCTTCAAGCATCTGCACTTGGCCTTGCCAGTAGTCGCTCGAGCCAAACCACGGAAAGTTGATGGGAAAAGTGGGGTCGTCCCAGCGGCGCGCCAGCCAGGCGCTGTAGTGAATCAGGCGCAGTGTGCGCAGGGGTTCGATCAGGCGGAGTTCACGCCGGTCAAAGTCACGGAACTGTTCGTAGCCATCCACCAACATGCCAAGTTGGCGGCTGCGTTGCTGGCGGTCACCGCTTGCCAGCATCCACAGGTCTTGCACGGCGGGCCCTGAGCGGGCGTCGTCCAAGTCAACAAAATGCGGCCCGGGCAGGCTGCTGGCAGGTGCCTCCAGCGGGGTCCACAAGATGTTGCCGGGGTGGCAGTCGCCGTGCAGGCGAATCAACCGAACGCCGGACTCTTCCGGGACATCGTCCTCATTCGGATCATTTAAGCTTTTTGAGTATCCAGCCCCTGTTAAACATGTGTGAGTAGCTATCAAATCAATCGCTTTTTGCGAGACCTTGGCCCAGGTGGATTGCACATCCAATGGCACCTTGTCGTGGGCCAGCAGCCATTCGCGGCTTTCCATGCCAAAGCTGTGCATGTCAAGCGCGGGTCGGTGCACAAAGGCCTTCGCGGCGCCCACGGTGTGAATGCGCGCCATAAATCGGCCAATCCATTCCAGCACCTCGGCATCGTCAAGCTCGGGCTGGCGGCCGCCGCGCCAGGGGCTGACGCTGAAGGCAAACCCGGCAAAGTGGTTGAGCGTGCTGCCATTCAGGCTGAGCGGGCCCACCACGGGGATTTCAGCGTCGATGAGCTCCTGCGAGAACGCGTGTTCTTCCAGAATTTGCGTCTGTGTCCAACGCTGCGGCCGGTAAAACTTGGCCACCACCACCGAACCGTCTTCCAGATGCGCCTGGTAAACCCGGTTTTCGTAGGAGCTCAAGCCCATTTGCCGCCCGTCACCGTACAGGCCCACACTGGCGAGTGCGTCCATCACCACGTCAGGCGTGAGTGACTGGTAGGGGTGGTTTGGGGCGGTCTCATGCATGGGTGTTGGCCCAGACTTGGTCCATGCTGGTCAAGCCGGCGAGTACTTTGACAATGCCGTCCTGGCGCAAGGTGCGGAATGTGTCGTCTTCAAACGCGGCATGCACCAGGTCTTGCGCTGACGCACCGGCCTGGATCAGGCGGCGCAGGCCGGGGCTGATGCGCATGAGCTCATGCAGGCCCAGCCGCCTGGGCATGCCGCTGCCCTCGCAGTCGCTGCAGCCGGCGGCGTGGTAGGTGTGCAGCGCGCCGTTGATGCCGAATTGGCGCGTCCAGTTCGCCAGCAGCACCTGACGGGCCGGGCGACGTGTGTCGGGGAATGCTTGCAGGTAGTCGTCCAGCAATTTGTCAATGTCAGCCGGGCTGGCCACCTCCGAGCTGCGGCAAGTCATGCAAAAGCGGCCAACCTGTTTTTGTGCCAGCACGGCCTGCAGCGCATCAGCCAGGCTGAACGGGCTCACACCCATGTCGGTTAACCGCCGCACGGTTTCAGTGGCACTGTGGGTGGGCAGGGTGGACAGCAGCAGATGCCCGGTGAGTGCGGCCTCCACGGCCACGTGCACGGTTTCGGCATCGGGCAGTTCATCGGCCATCAGGATGTCGGCATCCGCCTGCAGGAATGAGCGCAGGGCTGCGGCAAAGGTCCAGCCGATGTGCGGGTTGACTTGCACTTGCCGCGCGTCAGGCTGGAGGATGTCAAGGTTGGCTTGCGCGCTCCAGATTTTGCGCTCAGGGCTGCCCAAAGACGCTAGCACGGCATGCAGGGTGGTGGCTTTGCCGGAAGCGGCAGGCCCCACACACAGCACCATGCCGTGGGCCTGGTTGACGGCTTGGTGCAAACCTTCAAGGTTGTCCGGTGACAGGTCCAGTTGGTCCATTGCCAGGGGGCGACACGGCAGGGCAGCAGGCAGCAGCTTCAGCACCACGTCTTCGAGGCCGTTGGCGGTGGGAATGGTGAGCATGCGCAATTGCAATTGCAGCTGTGGTGAATGTTTGTGGAAGTCAATCCTGCCGTCTTGTGGCTTGCAGTGTTCCAGAACGTCAAGATTCGCCATGGTCTTGAGGCGCGCCACCAGCGCTGCACGGTAGCTGTGCGGCACGGTGAGGAAGGGCTCCAGCCGCCCGTCTTTGCGAAACCGCAGGCGCACCTTGGCGCCGTCGGGTGGCACCTCCACATGAATGTCCGTGGCGCCGCTGCTCGCCGCTTCGGTGATCATGGTGTTGACCAGGCGTAGCACGGTGCTTTCGACATCGACCGTGGGGGAACTTTCGCCCGCCATGGCCGGCTTGTCATTGCCACTGTGAAGGGTGGGGGGCTTGCCTGACCCGTGCAGCTCCAGACCCTCCAAAAGGTCGGTGATGCTGGCCGGGTTGCTGGCAGCGTCGGCATCGGCGTCGGCATCAGGTTGCCAGTTGCCTTGGCTCAGCCTGTCATAGGCGAGGGTGATGGTCTGGCTGATCTGGTCTTCATCACCCAGCGTGGCAATCACCCGCCCGTGCAGCAAAAACTCCAGTTCTTCAAGAAACTCACGACGCGTCGGGTCGGGACTGGCCACCACGGTCAGCTCACCACGGGCCAGCAGGGGCAACACCATCAGGCGGCGCGCCGTGCTCAGGGGAATTTTTTCCAGGGCCGTGTTCTCAATCGGAAATCGGGTCACATCGACCACCGGGTAACCCATCTTGCGGGCCAGCGCGGTGTTCAGGTCGCGCCGCGTCAAGGCACCGGCCTGAATCAACAGCTCGCCCAAGGGCTTGGCGCTTCGGCCACTTTGTTCTGCCAGGGCCTGCTGCAATTGCGTTTCGCTCACGTACCCGAGCCGCAGCAGGGCTTCGCCAACACGGATCGCCGGCATTTTGGATTGGTGGTCAAGTGCCAGCATCAACTGTCCTCGCGTCACCACCGCGGCATCAGCCAAATAGTCATCAAGCTTGAGCGTGCGCGTCAGGGCCGGCGGACTGCGGGCCGGGTCGTCCGCGGCGGCTGTGGTCAGGCTGCCCCTCGTCGTCAAGGGCTGGACATGGTCGGCCAGGCGCATGCTGACAAAACTCTCGCGCGGGATGAACACCCGCTCCAGGGTGCCACGGTCATCCAGTGGCGTAAATGTAAACAGTCCAAACGGGGTCTCCACATAACCTGACGTCAGGCCTGAGTGCACGCTGCCGTCGTGCCTCTGCAGCTGGTACTCGGCGCTGACTTTGCGACTCTCAAGGCCGGGAAACTGCTCCGTGCTGAGGATCTCTTGGGGGTAAATTGGTTTTTTGAGCGTCAAACGTCGAAACTGCGAAAAAGCCAGCGTGACAGGCGCCTTGGTGCGCTCGATCTGAATCTGAATGGTCTGGTCGGCGGGTGACAGCAACACCAGGGCACACCGTCCAACGGCGCCATTGACCCCCTCAAGCTCGCACTCTTGTGGTTCCGTCCAGGGTTGGGCTTTGCTGTAAAGCGCAGACAAAGGCGCTGGCCAGCAAAACCCGTTCAGGCTGGACGGCAGCGGCGTGCCTGCCACTGTGGGCTGTTGCAGGGTCTGTGCACCCGTATCCGGGCCCGCAACAGACGCGGGTCCCGTGGGCAATGTGGTGGGCGAAAACATCAGCAACTCCGAAGTCGTTAAACCAGAATCGGTCATCATATCGCCGCGCTGGCTCCCTTGGTTCAAGCCTCTAAAACGGGTGCTGTTTTTGTTGTAACGTGCAGTTCAGGCACACCCGCCCAATTGTCCAGTGCCTGGAGAAAATCATGTTTGACTACCTCATCATCGGCGGCGGCTCGGCTGGCTGCGTATTGGCTGCGCGCCTGTCTGAAGACCCCGGCATCAACGTCGCCCTGCTGGAGGCCGGCCCGTCTGACGACAGTGTGTTGATTCACTGCCCGGCCGGCATGGCAGCCATGGCCAAGTTTGCGCTGAAGGGGTGGGGCTTGAACACCGTGCCACAACCCGGTCTGAACGGCCGCACCGGCTACCAGCCGCGTGGCAAGGTCATGGGCGGCTCCAGCTCGCTCAATGCCATGATTTACACCCGTGGTCACCCGGCTGACTATGACCATTGGGCGGCCCAGGGCAACCCGGGTTGGTCCTACGCTGAGGTGTTGCCATATTTCAAGAAGGCTGAACACAACGAGCGCGGAGCAGATGATTTTCATGGCGCAGCTGGCCCGTTGAATGTGATGGATTTAGGCAGTCCCAACCGCTTCAGCGAGCTGTTTGTGCAGGCTGGAGAGCAAGCGGGCTATGCGCGCAATGCGGACTTCAATGGCGCCGATCAGGAAGGTGTGGGCATGTACCAGGTGACGCACAAACATGGCGAGCGTTACAGCGCTGCCAAGGCCTATGTCACGCCCAACCTGACGCGGCCAAACCTGAAGGTGTTCACCGGTGCGCACACCACCCGCATCCTGATGGAGAAAAAGCGTGCCGTGGGCGTGGAGTTTGAGCACGAAGGCCAGACCAAACAGCTCAAATGCCAGCGCGAGGTGCTGTTGTGCGCCGGGGCCATTCAGTCGCCGCAAATCCTGATGCTCTCGGGCATTGGCCCGAAGGCGCATTTGCTGGACCACCACATCGTGCCCTTGCATGACCTGCCCGGCGTCGGCGAGCACCTGCATGACCACGTTGACGTGGTGCAGGTGGTGGACGTGCCTGCGGCCAAAGACCTGTTTGGCGTGTCTGTCACGGGTGGGCTGAAGATGCTCAGCGGCGTGTTTGAGTGGCGTAATCACCGCAGCGGCATGCTCACCACCAACTTTGCCGAGGCCGGGGGCTTCATCAAGAGTGACCCGTCGGAGGCGATTCCTGACCTGCAACTGCACTTTGTGATTGGCAAACTCATCAACCACGGCCGCACCACCACGCTGGGCCATGGCTTCTCGTGCCATGTGTGCCTGCTGCGGCCCAGAAGTTTTGGGAGCGTGCGCCTGGCCAGCAGCGACCCCTTGGCATTGCCCCTGGTTGATCCGGACTTTTTAAGCTCGCGAGACGACATGGACCGCATGGTGCGTGGCTTCAAGCTGATGCGCCACATCCTCGCGCAGCCCGCCTTGTCTGAATTCGGTGGCCGTGAATTGGCCGCCACAGCCAAGGCACAAACCGACGACGAGATCGAGCAAGCCATCCGCAATCTGGCCGACACCATTTACCACCCGGTGGGCAGTTGCCGCATGGGCCCGGATGACATGGCCGTGGTGGATGCCCAACTGCGCGTGCATGGCCTGCAAGGCCTGCGGGTGGTAGACGCGTCCATCATGCCGCGCGTGGTGGGTGGCAACACCAACGCGCCAGTGATCATGGTTGCCGAGAAAGCGGCAGACATGATCAAGGCCACGCAGACCGAAAACTCATGAGCAAACTTTCCCTCACCCGTGACAAGATTTATAAAACGGTGGCGCGTCAGTTGCACGGTGCGGTGCCCTGCTGGGTCTGTGGCGAACACGTGGTGCCCGCAGAGGCCACCCTGGAGCACATCAAACCCCTGAGCGAAGGTGGCAGCAGCCATGCAGACAATCTGGCCATCAGCCATGACCTTTGCAACAACCAGCGGCATATCAAGGCGCCAGCAGCCGTCGAACTGAACGTGAAATAACCGCGGCTAGCCCCGAAAGCGCTTGCGCGTCAGCACCAGCGCCAGCCAGAAACCCACTGCGGCGTAGACTGCCAGCACGGCCACGGGCCGCAGCCAGTCAGTGGGCCACTGGTCCATGAACAGCGGTCGCACCAGTGCCACGGCATTGGTCAGCGGCAGCCAGTGGGAAATGGCGCGCACCACTTGGGGCAGTTGCTCCAGCGGAAAGAAGATGCCACTCAAAAACATCATGGGCGTGAGAAACAGCGTGAAGTAGTAGGTGAAAAAGTCATACCCCTTGGCCAGCGCGTTGAAGATCAAGGCCACGCAACTGAAGGTGATGCCCACGCCCAGCAGCACCGGCCAGGCCAACAGCAGCTTGGGGCTGTAGCTGATGCCAAGCGCCAGCATCACGCCCAGAATGGCGGTCACGGTAAAAATCGCCTTGAATGCAGCCCACAGCATTTCGGCCATCACGATGTCGTCCAGATTGACTGGCGCATTCATGATGCCGTCCCAGGTTTTTTGCACGTGCATGCGCGAAAACGCCGAGTACAGCGCCTCAAAACTGGCCGCATTCATGGCGCTCATGCAAATCGAGCCGCTGGCCAGAAACAAAATGTAGGGCACCTGCACACCCTCTACCGTGACCTTACCCACCAGCGCACCCATGCCATAGCCAAACGCCACCAGCCACATCAGTGGCTCGGCAATGTTGCCGACCAGGCTCGGAATCGCCAGCTTTTTCCAGACCAGCAGGTTGCGCAAAAACACTGGCCACCAGCGCATGGAGAGTTCTGGGGCACGCCAGATTGAGGCATCTTTTAGGCCTCTAGCCCCTGAGGATAAAGCGCTGTCAGCTCGTTTATTTATAGTATTCATGGTGCTCAGGCATCCTCGCGAATTTGTCGGCCAGT
>JBBQZG010000060.1:0-17298 GCA_038207945.1 Burkholderiales bacterium | reverse complement strand
GGAGGCCGACCGACAAGCCCAGCGCGGCGGGGTTGAAGTGCCGCACGCCTTGGAGGGCAAGTACCCCAAAGTGGGATCCACGTGGGGATGGTTCTGGCTGTTCCCGTCGCCCAAGTTGTCGATTGACCCGCGCAGCGGTGTGGAGCGTAGGCACCATTTGTTTGAGGAACGATTGCAGCGTGCCTTGAAAAAAGCCGTGGCACGTGCGGGCATCGTCAAACCGGTTTCCGTCCACACCCTGCGTCACTCTTTCGCCACCCATCTATTGCAAGCTGGCACAGACATCCGTACGGTGCAAGAATTGCTGGGGCATTCGGATGTTTCCACCACCATGATTTACACCCATGTACTGAAAGTGGCTGCGGGCGGCACGGCTAGCCCTTTAGACGCGCTGATGCCCTCTGTGTAGCCAATAATGCTATAAATATAGTAACACTATCCGCAATATATACGGGGGCTACCGCCCTATTTTGCACATAACTCTGGCGGAAAATGCGATAAGTCGAGCCGCCTTGTCTTACCCCTTTTTATGTCAGCAAGTGCTGTGCCATGTAAATTCGCTCAGTTGTCACTTATTGGCCGGGTAATCCAGTTCGCGTTGATGCCGAACTCGTAACACCAGAACCAGATCGACCAATTCGTCGTATCGGTAAAGCGCCAGGTAACCCGACGCACCGCGTGAAATCACCAACTCGCAGCAGACCACTGCCAATGGGTCGCCCCAGTCGCAGCGCGCGGCTGTTGGCATCAAGCCATCTCAACCTGCGTTGCCAGCGCGGGTGCCGCAACGGTTGGTGCAGCCACCGCAGGCAAGCGCATCAGGTAATCAAAGGCACTCAGCGCTGCCTTGGCACCGTCGCCGGTGGCGATGATGATCTGCTTGAACGGCACCGTGGTGGCATCGCCGGCTGCAAACACGCCGGGCAGGGAGGTGGCGCCTTTGGCGTCGACCATGATCTCGCCGTGTTTGGACAGCTCCAGCGTGCCTTTGAGCCATTCGGTGTTGGGCACCAGGCCAATCTGCACAAACACGCCTTCGAGTTCGACGTGGTGCAGCGCCTCCGACGCGCGGTCCTTGTAGCTCAGGCCATTGACGATGTGACCGTCACCGGTGATTTCGGTGGTTTGGGCGTTGACATGGATGGTCACATTGGGCAGGCTTTGCAGCTTGTTGACCAGCACCGCGTCGGCACGCAGTTTGGTGTCAAACTCGATCAGCGTCACATGGGCCACGATGCCGGCCAAGTCAATGGCGGCTTCCACGCCAGAGTTGCCGCCGCCAATCACCGCCACGCGTTTGCCCTTGAACAGCGGGCCGTCGCAATGCGGACAGTAGGCCACGCCCTTGTTTTTGTAGGCTTGCTCGCCGGGCACATTCACATTGCGCCAGCGCGCACCGGTGCTCAAAATCACTGTTTTGCTCTTCAAGGAGCCACCATTGGCGAGCTGAATTTCAACCATGCCGCCCGGCTGCGCTGCGGGGATGAGCTTGTCGGCGCGCTGCAGATTCATGATGTTGACGTCGTAGGCCTTCACATGGGCTTCCAGCGCGGCGGCAAATTTGGGGCCGTCGGTTTCCAGCACCGAGACAAAGTTTTCGATCGCCATGGTGTCATTCACCTGACCACCAAAACGTTCGGCGGCAATGCCGGTGCGAATGCCTTTGCGGGCTGCATACACAGCCGCTGCGGCACCGGCCGGGCCACCGCCGACGATCAACACGTCATACGGGGCTTGGGCGCTGAGCTTGGCCGCATCACGCGCAGCCGCGCCGGTGTCGAGCTTGGCAATGATCTCTTCCAGCAACATGCGGCCCGAGCTGAACATCTGGCCATTGAGAAACACCATGGGCACGGCCATGATCTCGCGCTGGGTGACTTCTTCCTGGAACGCGCCGCCCTCAATCACCACGGTCTTGACCTTGGGGTTGAAGATGGCCATCAGGCTCAGCGCCTGCACCACGTCCGGGCAGTTGTGGCACGACAGAGACATGTAAACGTCGAAATTGAAGTCGCCGTCCAGGGCGCGGATGCTGTCGATCACATCGGGCTCAACCTTGGGCGGGTGGCCACCAGTCCACAACAGCGCCAGCACCAATGAAGTGAATTCGTGGCCCAGCGGCAGGCCGGCAAAGCGCAAGCTGTTGGTGGCGCCCACGCGCTGCAGGCTGAACGAGGGTTTGCGGGCATCCGTGCCATCGGTTTTGAGGGTGATCATGTCGCTGCGCAGGCTTTGAATGGTCTGCAGCAGCTCAAGCATCTCGCGTGCGGTGTCGGAATCATTCAGGCTGGCCACCATCTCGAACGGTTGTGTCACGCGCTGCAGGTAGGCGGCAAGTTGTGTTTTCAGGTCTTGGTCGAGCATGATGGGGTCCTTTTTGTTGCTATATATAAAATAGCTATTAGCGCAATATTAATAAGGGCTAGAGGCTAATTTGTTTAATAAAAAAGCCGGACGGCAAGGCACACACGCACCTTGACGCAGTCCGGCTCGGGGCGCGCAGTTGAACGCGCGCCCGTCAAGTCACGGGTGTCTTAGATTTTGCCAACCAAATCGAGCGACGGTGCAATCGTCTTGGCGCCTTCTTTCCACTTGGCGGGGCAAACTTCACCCGGGTGGGCGGCGGTGTACTGGGCCGCTTTGAGCTTGCGCAGGGTCTCAGACACATCACGGGCGATTTCGTTGGAATGGACTTCCATGGTCTTGATCATGCCGTCGGGGTTGATGATGAAGGTGCCGCGCAGTGCCAGGCCTTCTTCTTCAATGTGCACGTCAAAAGCGTGGGTCAGCGTGTGGGTGGGGTCGCCCACCAGCGGGAACTTGGCTTTGCCCACAGCGGGGGAGGTTTCGTGCCACACCTTGTGCGAGAAGTGGGTGTCGGTGGTGACGATGTACACCTCGGCGCCCATCTTCTGGAATTCGGGGTAGTTGTCAGCTGCGTCTTCGACTTCGGTCGGGCAGTTGAAGGTGAAGGCTGCGGGCATGAAAATCACCACCGACCACTTGCCTTTGAGGCTGGCTTCGGTGACTTCAATGAACTTGCCGTTGTGGAATGCTTGGGCTTTGAAAGGCTGGACTTGGGTGTTGATCAATGACATAGGGTGCTCCTGTGGGTGGTTAACAAAACACGGCAACTCGCCGATGGGTGAATCATAGGACTGATCTATCGTGTTCATGATGCATTGTTTTTAAGCTATTGATAGGTAATCTTTATCACGGCAGGGCGGACCTGGTTTCAATTAACAGTCAGTTGAAAATCAAAAAACAATTAAACTCATGTTTTCCCCGGAAATTCTGCCCTGGAAGGAAACCACCATGCAAACCCTGAACCTGGAACAACTCAAAGCCGCCACCCTGGCCGGTGGTGTCACGGGCATCACCTTGCGCGGTGACGGAGCGGCGTTTGTGGTGAGCGTGCACACCCAGCGCGGCGACGCCATCATGGTCACCTCACGACATCAGCCCAGACGTTTTGCCGACCCGCGCAAAGCGCTGCAGGTGTTGCGCAGCGCCGGCTGGAATGAGTGCCGCATCGACACCGTGCAGTGGCGGCCTGAAGAGCGTGCCCTGGAAAAAATAGCACGCCCGGACCGCAGCGTGGCGCTGAAGGCCGCGCATGAAGCGGCGCAGGCGGATGCCGATTACGACCGCTGGTTTCACGCCAAGGTGCAGGCGTCGATGGACGGGATCGCTGACGGCAGCAACCGTCTGCTGACAGCGCAGCAGGTGGACGAGCGCCGTCTGGCCTTGCGTGCCAAGCTCGACGCCATGCGACTTGCCCGGGCGGCATAAACCATGCCCTGGCGCGTCATCAAGAGCGATCAGTTCATGCAAGATGTGGACGATGTGGTGTTGGTCATCGCAGTGGACAACATCAGCGCGGCCGATGCCCTGGCGCAACAGATTCACCAACAGGTCGACAGCTTGGCTGACCCCCACTTTCCCCGCCGCATGGGTCGCAAACCCGGCACACTGGAGCTGGTGGTGCAGCCCGATCACGTGGCCGTGCTGCAGCAAATTGACACCACCGTGACGGTGTTCAACCTGATGCATGTGGCCCGGCAAAACCCGTAGTCTTATAAGAAAAATAGGCCTCTAGCCCTCGTATCAATTGTGTAAGTAGCTATCATTTTTATATTCACGACCAAGATGCTTTTTTTACTCTCCCCTGCCAAATCCCTTGACTTTGACCCTGTTGCCTTCGAGGTGCCCCACACCCAACCGCTGTTTGTGCAGCAGTCGGTTGAATTGATCGCGATCCTGCGGCAAAAGTCGCCGCAAGACATTGCCAGCCTGATGAGCCTGAGCGACACCTTGAGCGGCCTGAACGTGGCGCGCTACCAAGCCTGGCGCCCCAAATTCACCGCCAAAAACGCCAAGCAAGCCGTGCTGGCCTTCAACGGCGATGTGTATGACGGGCTCGACGCCAAAACGCTCAGCGCCGACGACTTGGCCTGGGCGCAAGACCATGTGTGCATTTTGAGCGGGCTCTACGGCGTGCTGCGCCCGCTGGACTACATGCAGCCGTACCGGCTGGAAATGGGTACCGCGCTGGCCAACGCGCGTGGCAAAAATCTGTATGAATTTTGGGGCACGCAGATTGCCGACTACCTCAACACCCGTTTGGCCGCCGACAAAACCCCGGTGGTCATCAACCTAGCCAGCCAGGAATACTTCAAGGCGGTGGACAAAAAGGCATTGAAGGCCCGCGTGGTGGACTGTGTGTTTGAAGACTTCAAGGGCGGCAAGTACAAGATCATCAGCTTTTACGCCAAGCGTGCGCGCGGGCTGATGGCGCGTTTTGCCGCCACACACGCCCTGACCTTGCCTGAGCAACTCAAAGGCTTTGATCTGGACGGCTACGCATTTCAGGCTGACGCGTCCAGCCTGGACAAGCTGGTGTTTCGCCGCCGTCTGGCAGATCAGGCTGAATGACGATGAGGGGTGGTTTGGGTTGCGCTATGGGGTTACCCATCGGGGTCATCCCTGCGACGCCCAGGTGTCTCACCTCAAGGGTTTTTAAAGTTTGTAACAAATTAGCCTCTAGCCCTTTAAAAATATGGGTGAGCAGCTATATATTTAATAGTCCATATGAACCAGCCACATCAGTCTCAATTAGGTAAACCCACTGCATACGCAGACCAGTACGATGCTGGCTTGCTATTCCCCATTGCGCGGGCTGTACAACGGGGCGAGTTGGGCTTGGGCGGCAAGCTGCCGTTTTTGGGTGCCGACCTGTGGACGGCGTTTGAACTGAGCTGGCTGAACGCACGCGGCAAGCCCGAGGTGGCGCTGGCGCATATCACGGTGCCGTGCGAGTCCACCCACATCATCGAGAGCAAGTCGCTCAAGCTTTACCTGGGCAGCTTCAACCACACCCGTTTTGCTGATGCGGCCGCGGTGCTGGCACGCCTGCGGGCTGATTTGACCGAGGCCGCCTGGCGCGGCGACGTGGTGCAGAGCAGCGTGGGCGTCAAACTGGTCGCCGCTGACCAGTTTGACCGCGAACCAATCCATGAGCTCGATGGCCTGAGCCTTGACCGCATGGACCTCGACTGCGACCGCTACACGCCCGCCCCCGAGTTGCTGACCTCGGCCACCGATGAAGCCCCGGTGTCAGAGGTGCTCACCAGCAACTTGCTGCGCAGCAATTGCCCGGTGACGGGCCAGCCCGACTGGGGCAGCGTGCAGATCAGCTACTTTGGCCCGCAAATCGACCAAGCTGGGCTGCTGCGTTACATCGTCAGCTTTCGCAACCACAACGGATTCCATGAAGATTGCGTGGAGCGCATGTTCATGGACATCACGCAACGCTGCAAGCCGCACAAGCTCAGCGTTTTTGCCCGTTACACGCGCCGTGGCGGGCTCGACATCAACCCGTTTCGCACCAGTTGGCCGCAGGCGCTGCCAGCGAATGTGCGCACCGCGCGGCAGTAGGGTTGGGGGTGCGTGCAGGGCGTTTGTTGTCGTCAAAACAGTTGCGGCTCATTTGCTATTGAATATGTAGTTGCTGGCGCTTTATCCATAAGGGCTAGAGGCTCATTTTCTATATAAGCCGGGTGCCCGTCGGCTTTCATCAGCGAGCCCACGCGCACACCCAGCAGGCGCAGGCGCTGGGTCAGTGGCACGCGTTTCAGGCACAGGCCGGCGATTTTTCGGATGGTCTGGGCATCTCCGGTGTGCGCGGGCAGGGTTTGGTCACGGGTGACACTTTTGAAGTCGTCATACCGCAGCTTGATGCCAATGGTTTTTCCTACGTAGCCCTTGCGTGCCAGGTCGCCAGCCACCTGCTCGCACAGGCGGGTGAAGATGGCGCCGAGCTCGGCTTTGTCACGCACCGCGTGCAGGTCGCGCTCAAACGTGGTTTCTCGGCTGATGGACACCGGCTCACTGCTCAGCACCACCGGGCGGGCGTCACGGCCTTGGGCGGCGTCAAACATCCAGGCCCCCGTTTTTTGGCCAAAGTGGTCGATCAGCCAGTCCACGCTTTTTTGCGCCAGTTCGCCAATGGTGGTGATGCCCAGGCGCTGCAGTTTTTCATCGGCTTTAGGGCCAATGCCGTTGATCTTGCGACACGCCAGTGGCCAGATTTTGTCGTGCAAATCTTCCTCGAACACCATGGCAATGCCGTTGGGCTTGTTGAATTCGCTGGCCATCTTGGCCAGCAGCTTGTTGGGGGCCACGCCGATTGAGCAGGTCAGGCCGGTGGCGTCAAAAATGCTTTTCTGGATGAGCCGCGCCAGCACGTAGCCGCCTTCGCGCTGGCCGCCGGGCACGTCGGTAAAGTCAATGAACACTTCGTCCACGCCACGGTCTTCCATCAGCGGGGCAATCTCCAGAACAAGGGCCTTGAAGGTGTGTGAGTAGTGCCGGTACTGGGCAAAGTCCACCGGCAGCAAAATCGCCTGCGGACACAGTTTGGCGGCCTTCATCAAACCCATGGCCGAGCCTACGCCAAACTGGCGCGCGGCGTAGGTGGCGGTGGTGATGACGCCGCGTCCGGTGTAGCCTTGCAGCAACGGAAATTCAGCCACCGGAATTTTGTGCAGCGGCCGCTCATCATGTGCGTGCCTGAGTGCCTCGTCAACCGGTCTGCGGCCGCCGCCAATCACCACTGGCAGCCCCTTGAGTTGCGGGTAGCGCAGCAGTTCCACTGACGCATAAAACGCGTCCATGTCCAGATGGGCCACGCGGCGCGGTAGGCCGATGGCGTGTTCTTGCTGGGATGAAGTGATGTCAAGTGGCATAAAGTCGCAGTGCCAGACGCTGTGTTAGTGCCCGATGTCAACAATGTAAGGGGCTTTGCAGTTAAGCTTCACGGCATTGAAAATTAGTCAATAGGTAGTTTCATGGATAAGCATTTTCTAAGCGCTCTTTTTTCGCCAGCCTCCATTGTGGTGTTTGCGGGCAAGCCTGAGGACCCTGAGTCGCAGACGCCGCAGGCCAAAGTGTTGCACCAAGCCATTACCGCACAGCGGTTCACCGGCACGCTCACGTTTCTGGACATTCATTCCACCGGTACGCTGGCCGATCTGGCCATGGCGCGTGCTGATCTGGCGATCATTGCGCTGCCGGCCGACGAGGTCGCGGCGGCGCTGGAAATTGCCGGGCGCATCAAGTGTCACGCGGCACTGGTGATTTCAAGCGGGATTGATGCGATTCTGGCCGCCGATCTGCACAAAATCGCCACGCGTGACGGTATTTACCTGCTGGGGCCAAATTGCCTGGGCTTTCAGCGCCCGCAACTGCAGCTCAATGCCAGTGTGGCGGGCGATCTGGCCACACCTGGGCCATTGGCGCTGGTGTCACAGTCCGGGGCGTTGACGTCGTCGATTCTTGACTGGGCCAAAAAGAACGCGGTGGGGTTCTCCACGGTGGTGTCGCTCGGCCCCAACACGGCGGTGGACATGGCGCAGGTGCTGGACTTTTTGGCCTCAGACGCCCAGACGCACAGCATCGTGGTGTATCTGGAAGGCATTACCAACGCCCGACGCTTCATGAGCGCGCTGCGCGCGGCGGCCAATGCCAAACCGGTGGTGGTGCTCAAGGCCGGACGCAAGGCGGCGGGCAATCGCGCTGCGCTGACACACTCGGGCACCATTGTGGGCAGTGACGACGTGTTTGATGCCGCCCTGCGTCGCGCCGGTGCCGTGCGGGTGCGCTCGTTTGTGGCGCTGTTCTCGGCGGCCAAGTGCCTGGCGTCGCGCTACAAGCCGGTGGGCAAACGCCTGGCGGTGGTCACCAACGGTGGCGGCCCCGGCGTGCTGGCCGCTGATTGGGTGAGTGAAATCAACCTGGAGCTGGGCCGCCTGACCCCCGAGCAGGCCTTGGCCCTCAAGCCGGTGATGCCAGCGCTGGCCACCTTCACCGATCTGCTCGACCTGTCAGAAGACGCTGGCCCCGAGCAGTACCGCGCCGCCATCGAAGCCCTGAGCAAGGCGCCGCAAATTGACGGTATTTTGGTCATTTACTCGCCAAAGATGGGCGCCGACGGTGATGCCGTGGCCAGTGCCATTGCGGGTTTTAACCGCCATGTGAGCAAGCCGCTGCTGACGTGCTGGATGGGCGATGCCACGGTGGGTGACGCGCGCATGATTTTGAACGATGCCAATATTCCGACTTTTCGCACGCCCGAGGCGGCTGTGGGCGCATTTGGCAACATTGCCTCGTTCTACCAAAACCAGCAGCTGTTGCAGCAAACGCCGCCGCCCTTGTCTGACTTGTCGAAGCCGGACGTGGAGGGTGCCCGCCTGTTGATTGAGAGCGTGCTGGCCGAGCGTCGCAAGGTGCTCACCGAGATGGAATCCAAGGCGTTGCTGGCGGCATTTCATATTCCCGTGACCAAAACCATTTTGGCGCGCAGTGCCAACGAAGCCATCATGATCGCCACCCAGCTGGGCTTTCCGGTGGCGCTCAAGATTGACTCGCCAGACATCAGCCACAAGTCCGACGTGCAGGGCGTGGCATTGAATATTTTGAACGCCACCAGCGTGCGTGACACCTACCTGGACATGATCCAGGCGGTGACCAAATTGATGCCGAATGCCCGCATCAACGGGGTGACGATTCAAAACATGTCGAACCAGAAGCGTGGCCGCGAGGTCTGCGTGGGTCTGGTGACAGATGCGCCGTTTGGCCCGGTGATTGCGTTTGGCGCCGGTGGCACCATGATCGAACTCATCAACGACCGCACCATGGAGTTGCCGCCCTTGAACCAGTTTCTGGCGCGCCGCCTGATCGAGCGCTCCCGCGTGGCCGAAACCCTGGGCATGTGGCGTGGAGCGCCTGCGGTCGACATGGAGGCGCTGGAGCAGATTTTGCTGCGTGTGTCTGAAATGGTGTGTGAACTGCCGCAACTGCGTGAGATGGACATCAACCCCATCATTGTGGATGAGTCGGGTGCGCTGGCGGTGGACGCGCGCATTGTGGTGGAAAACGCCGCGCCGTCGGTGCGCCACTACAACCACCTGGCGATCCTGCCTTACCCATCTCAACATGAGCAGCTGTGCATGCTGGCCGGCGGCGGCGAATACGTGGTGCGCCCGGTGCACCCGGACGATGCCACCATGCTGCAGGCCTTTGTGCGTGGCCTGTCGCCCGAGAGCCGCTATTTCCGTTTTGTGTCGAGCATGCAGGAGCTGCCGGCCACCATGCTGTCGCGCTTCACGCTGATTGACTACGACCGTGAAATGGCGCTGGTGGCCCTGATCACCGAAGAAACCAAAGATGCGCAAGGCAACACGGTAGAGTCCACGCGCATTGTGGGCGTGTCGCGCTACATCACCAACCCCGACCGCGCCAGTTGCGAGTTTTCTCTGGTGGTGGCCGACGAGTTCAAGGGCAAGGGCCTGGGCTCAAGGCTGATGCTGTCCATCATGGACTTTGCGCGCGAAAAAGGCTTGACCGAGATTGAAGGCCTGGTGCTGGCCAACAACCCCAACATGCTCAAACTCATGCGGGGCTTGGGTTTTGCCGTCAAGTCGTTCCCGGAAGACCCGGACTTCAAGCTGGTGACGCATCACCTGCAGGTGGTGTGACGCTTACCTGCGATGTCACACCGGGTAGGTGCCCGGCAACAAAATTCCTTTGTCCACAGTGTCGATCTGGGTGCGTCCGCAAAACGCCATGGTCAGGTCGAGCTCTTTGTGGATGATCTCCAGCGCCTTGGTCACACCGGCCTCGCCCATGGCGCCCAAGCCGTATAAAAACGCCCGGCCAATATAGGTGCCGCGGGCGCCCAGAGCGCGGGCTTTGAGCACGTCTTGGCCGCTGCGAATGCCGCCATCCATGTGCACCTCAATCTGGCTTCCAACGGCGTCCACAATGGCTGGCAGGGCGGTGATGGAACTTGGCGCGCCATCGAGTTGGCGGCCACCGTGGTTGCTGACAATCAGCGCGTCGGCGCCTGAGTTGACCGCCAGGCGGGCGTCTTCCACGTCCTGAATCCCTTTCAGGATCAGCTTGCCTCCCCAGCGTTTTTTAATCCATTCGACGTCGTTCCAGCTCAATGCAGGGTCAAACTGCTTGGACGTCCATTCGCTCAAGCTCCCCATGTTCTCCACGCCCTTGACGTGGCCCACGATGTTGCCAAAACCGCGACGTTGGGTGCCCAGCATGCCCAGGCCCCAGCGTGGTTTGGTCATCATGTTGAGGATGTTGGGCAGGGTCAACTTGGGTGGTGCTGAGAGGCCGTTTTTCAGGTCCTTGTGGCGTTGGCCGATGATTTGCAAATCCAGCGTGAGCATCAGTGCCGAACAATTGGCGGCCTTGGCGCGGTCAATCAGGCGCTCAATGTAGTCGCGGTCTTTCATCACGTAGAGCTGAAACCAGAACGGGTGGCCGCCGGTCTCTTTGGCCACGTCTTCAATCGAGCAAATGCTCATGGTCGACAGGGTGAACGGAATACCAAATTTTTTGGCTGCGTTGGCCGCCTTGATTTCGCCGTCGGCGCACTGCATGCCGGTCAGCCCGGTGGGTGCAATGGCCACTGGCATGGCCACCTTTTGCCCGATCATGGTGCTGGCGGTGCTGCGGTTTTCCATGTTGATGGCGACGCGCTGGCGCAGTTTGATCTTCTGAAAATCTTCTGAATTGGCGCGGTAGGTGGACTCGGTCCAACTGCCGGAGTCGGCGTAGTCATAAAACATGCGGGGGACACGTTTTTTTGCAAGTATGCGAAGTTCTTCGATGTGGGTGATCACGGGCATAGAGGTCTCCTTTGGCCAATCGCCATGTTACGGGTCTGACACCCTCGTGGGGCTGAAATAGCGACGGGCATGGCTGAAATTATTTGTGCTGATGTGGCCATAATGCCCAATCCATGCTGCGGGGAAAACCACGCGGTGGGTCACAGTCACAAGGAGTCCGGGTGCAAAAAACAGAGGTACTGATCATCGGTGCGGGCATGGCGGGCGCGTCAGCCGCTTATTTTTTGGCACCGCACAAGCGGGTGGTGATGCTGGAGCGTGAGGCGCAGCCGGGCTACCACGCCACCGGCCGTTCTGCTGCCATGTATTCCGAGACCTATGGCAATGCGGTGGTGCGGGCCATCACCACGGCCTCCAGGGCGTTTTATTTCAGCCCGCCGCCAGGATTTTCAGACTATCCGCTGGTCACACCACGCGGCTCGCTCATCGTGGGCGCATCAGGCGATCACGCCGCGCTGCGTCACGCCCTGGAAAGCATGCGTGCGCTGGTTCCCAACATTGAATGGTGGACGCAGGCCGACATCTTGCAACGGGTGCCGGTGCTGCGGCCTGAGTCCGCGTTGTACGGGGTGTTTGAACCCGACGCCATGGACATGGATGTGCACGCCATTCACCAGGGTTTTTTGCGCGGTGCCAAGGTCGCCGGGGCGCAGCTGGTGTGTGACGCGGGGGTGAGTCAGATCAGTTTTGACGCAGGTTTGTGGTGCGTGAGCACGCCGGCAGGACGCTTTGGCGCGCCGTTGCTGGTCAATGCGGCGGGGGCGTGGTGCGACGAACTGGCGCGGCTTGCAGGTGTCAAGCCCGTGGGCTTGAGCCCGAAGCGCCGTACGGCGTTCACCTGTGAGGCGCCCGCGGGTTGTGACATCAGCCATTGGCCGCTGGTGATCGACGCACAGGAGTCGTTTTATTTCAAGCCCGATGCCGGGGTGTTGTTGGTGTCGCCGGCCAATGAAGACGCTGTCAGCCCGCAGGACGTGCAGCCGGAAGAATTGGACGTGGCGATTGCAGTGGACCGCGTCGAGACCGCCACCACCCTGCAGATCCGCCAGGTGCGCCGCAAATGGGCGGGCTTGAGGTCGTTTGTGGCAGATCGATCGCCGGTGGTAGGTTTTGCGCCTGACGCGCCCGGATTTTTCTGGCTGGCGGGGCAGGGTGGCTATGGCATTCAGACCGCCCCTGCCATGGGTGAGCTCGCTGCAGCCCTGGTGCGCAGCCTGCCGGTGCCAGCAGCCATGACGGCGTTGGGTGTGAGCGCGGCAGATGTCGCCGCAGGCCGGGCGAGCTGCGGCTTCGCGCAGGTCAAGTGATTGCCCGGCGGGCCTTCAGCTTTTTTTGTAGGTGTCGATGAAGCTGCGGTCAAGCCAGTCTTTGAGCCACCAGACCCAGCGCCCCTGAGCTGACCACTTGCCCCAACTGGCAATCGCGCAGCGGTTGCCGCATGACAGCAGGGTCAGTGTTTTGGCCTGCGAGGTGTAGGGGCTGGGCGCAACGCCGGCCAGCACGGCGCGTAGATTTTTGCTGAACGCCGGGGCGGCACGTACCGCGTCAATATCGCCGCGCGGCAAGGCCAGGTCGACACCGGTAGCCACATCCACCGCAGCAAACACGTGAGGGTGGCTGGTGGAGCGCTGCAACGCGTCTACTGCCACAAAGCCTTCAGTGTCCAGCGCCAAGTCGCTGCTCTGCAACCAGGCGGGGCCTTGGGCGTCGATGGCGATGACCGGTACATCGCAGGCCAGGCGGGCACCGCTGGACAGTGTGACTTCACCTGCTGTCACGCCCACAACGTGTTCCTGAATGACGGTGATCAAGCGCTTTTTGAGTGCCTGAGAGAGCATGCTTTGCACCGCACTTGGGTATCTGGCGCCAACCTGTGCATCGCCATTGAGCAGCGTCACTGAGGACGCCGGCAGGCGATGCGCCACGGCACAGGCCAGTTCAAACCCGGTGACATTGCCGCCAATGATGGCCACGCGCAGTGGCTTTTGCTGTCCCAGCGCCACCACTTTGGGCCACAACACGCCAAAGGGCTCAAGGGGAAGCA
Organism: Burkholderiales bacterium; assembly: GCA_038207945.1. Lineage (GTDB taxonomy): Bacteria > Pseudomonadota > Gammaproteobacteria > Burkholderiales > Burkholderiaceae_C > Rhodoferax. Next base: position 4,047 of record JBBQZG010000060.1, on the reverse strand, counting down.
CAAACAGTGCGTGTTCACGCGCACCAGGCATCATCTGCTCTACTTTTTGCTTGTTCAGCACTGGGCCGCTGTTGAGGGACAGGATGTCGTAGTGCAGTGTGCTGCCGTCATCGAGCGTGACGATGTGTGCATTGGCATCCAGCGCGGTGGCGCTGCGCTGCAGCCAGGTCACGGCCGTGTTTTTCAAATAAGGCTCAAGCGAGATCACGCAGTCTGGCAGCGCGTGATGGCCTGCCACAAAGCTTGGCGCCATGCTTGAGTAAAACTGGTGCGGATAAGGGGCCACCAGTGTGATCTGCACACCCGCCAGTGGCTGTGTGGCCAGGGTTGAGAGCAGGTGCACATGGGCGTGGCCGGTGCCAAGCATCACCAAATGTTTCATTGACTCATGGTTCAGGTTTCAGGGTGATCAACGCAACTGGGCTAGGTAGGCCAGGCTGCTGCCTTGTGTATTGTCGCTGTCGGCCCCCACGGCAATGGCGGTGACCGGTGGCAGGACCTTGGTTTCCTGGCCAAACAGCAGGGCAAAGTCGTCGGCAATGCGGCGGCGCTGGGTGGCCCATTGGCCGGTGCTGGATTCAGAGCCGTTCAACACGATGTAACGGACCCGCGCGCTGTAGGGGTTGGGCCCGCGGGTGCCCGCAGGGTAGCGGCTGTCCCACAGGTAACACAGCGTGGCGCTGGGCAGGTTTTGCCCGGTGGCGGTGCGTGCCAGACCCAGCGCTGCCCGTTGCAAGAACGGAATGTCAGTGAGCGGTTGGTCAAACATCACGCACACCTTGATCGCCGCATCGTCACCCGCCTTGGTCTGGATGTTGGCGGCTGCGAGGGGTTGCTCCAGCCGCCAGCGCCAGCTCAGAAATTCAGGTGCCGGGCCGTGCCAGGCGTGGGTCAGCACCCCGTAGGAGGCTTGGGTCCGCAGTTGGAGCGCGGCAGCGCCGTCCAGCGTGGTCGGGCCAAATTCGGTGAGTGGTGCCTTGTTTTTGGGCAAACCGGTGACTTGCCAGGTGGGGTTGAGAGTGGCGCCGTCGGTGGCGGCAAAAGGTGCCAGGGAGGCTGTCGCCGTCGGGCTATTGCCAGCGGGCGAAGTATTTTGAGAAAATGAGGCTGTAGCCCATATAGATAAAGCGCTAGCAGCTATAAAATAAATAGCATTTTTTGGTGTTGGTGTTGGTGTGAATGTGTTGTGACTCATTGAAAAGCTCTCCAGCCCCACCAGATGCGGGTAATTGTGGTGACGCCGCAAAGCGCGGCAAATCCGTAGGCCAACTCGATAAACCATTCAGGCCACACACACATGGCCAAGAAGCAGACCAGGGTTTCTGTGGCTTCGGTCAGGCCCCCTAAAAAGTAAAACGATTTGTGGGGGTAGTCCAGGCTCTGCATGCCGCGCTTGGTGGCCAACACGGCAAAGGCCAGAAAACTGGTTCCGGTGCCCATGAAGGCGGCCAGCAGCACGGCAGCAGGCAGCGCGTTTCGGGCCGGGTCGGCCAAAGCAAAAGCCAGCGGAATGCTGGCGTAAAACACAAAGTCGAGTGCCACGTCCAAAAAGCCACCCGCATCTGTGGCGTGCGTTAAACGCGCCACCGCACCATCTATCGCATCCAGCATTCTTGAGGTGAGAATGGCTGCAGCCCCTTCAGTATATGCACCAATAGCTATTAAATACGCAGCAATTAGACCAATGGTGAAGCCTGACACAGTGAGTTGGTTGGCACTCAAACCAGCGCTTGCGGCCAGCCTGGCCAGCCGGTTGACCAGAGGTTTGATGAAAAGGCTGGCTGAGCGGTCGAGCATGCGGGCAGGGGTGTGTAAAAGCTTAGGCGGTTGGTGGGGCAAGGCGCGTGAGGTGCTGGGTATCAGCCACATCAGCGGCATCGTGCGTCACCATGAGTACCGGAATGGCGCGATTTCTTACCGTGGCAAACACGAAATCACGCAGACGGGCGCGCAGCGCGGTGTCCAGCTTGGCAAAAGGCTCGTCAAGCAGCAGGGCTTGAGGCTGCGCCAACAGCGCCCGCATCAGCGCCACACGGGCGCGTTGACCGCCCGACAGGGTGGCTGGGTCAGCCAGCGCAAAGTCAGCCAGTTCGGCATCCATAAGGGCCTGGGTGACTTTCTTCAGGCGCGCGGCTTTGGGCCCGGGAGGCACGGCAAACAGCAGGTTTTCCTGCACATTCATGTGGGCAAAGAGCAAGCCGTCCTGGAACACCAAACCCACTTGGCGCTGCTCGGTAGGCAGGTTGACGAGGGCACGTCCGTTCAACGTGACCTCGCCGTCAAACTGAAAATCATCGGCCAGCGTGCCCGCAATGGCGCCCAGCAGGCTGGACTTGCCCGAGCCGCTTTCGCCCATCACGGTATGAATCACGCCCTTGGGGATGTTCAGTTCCACGTCGCGCAGCAAAACCGCTTTGGGCGTGGCAAGCTGACGAATCTGAATGTGAAGGCTCATGGGGTTATTGAGGGTGTGCGGTGGCATCGGTTAAGCTCAATTGTGTGACTGAAACCAGGCGCCGGGCTTTTTTGCCCGCATCAAGACGCCAGGCTTCGGATGTGAATGAACCAACCGGGAGAAATTCTTTGAAAAAGTGGTGTATTGCAAGTTTGATCGTGGTGTGCAGCGTTGCTGGGGCACAAACCTCAGCGGCCAAGAAAGATTTGGTTGCAAAGGTTCTGACCTTGCAGCAAGGTGCCATAGAACAGGCAGCGCAAGCGCTGGCCATGCAGCCGGCGTTGCAATTGATGCAGCAGGCCAGCATGGCCTTGCAAACCCGTGTGGCGCCAGACAAGCGTGAGGCCGCGGCCAAGGAGATTCAGGCGGACCTGAAAAAGTACGCAGACGACGTGGGCCCGGTGGTCCGTCAACAGGCGGTGAAACTGGGTCCGTCAACGGTTGGTGCACTGTTGGAGCAAAGGTTCACGGAGGAAGAACTCACGCAATTGATCGTCATCATGGAGTCGCCGGTGAATCGCAAGTACCAGCAGATGGGCGGAGAGCTGCAAAAGGCATTAACCGACAAGTTGGTGACTGAAACCAAGGCTAGCGTGGAACCCAAGGTGAAAGCGCTTGAGCAGGCTATGGTGAAGCATTTGGGTTTGCCCCCCGCAGCCGCCGCCTCAAAGCCGGAAGCAGCGACGAAGACGCCTAAAAAATAAGCACCGTGTGGCGCTGAAATTTTAAGAAATATGGTCGGAATGAGAGGATTCGAACCTCCTACCCCTTCGTCCCGAACGAATAGATTGTGTTTCCAGCACATTCCCATTAAATCTTCAATGTCTAATTAAATCTATATAAATCAACAGCTTGGATTTGAATTGCCATTTTATTGAGTCCAAAGCGTTCCGCTGAGATACACTACAAGCCAACCAAAAGTGGTGGGTAAAGTGGTGGGTAAATCCTCTAAGGGGCAGCGGCATGGCAATGATCACGGTGAAGGAATTGCAGGCGTTGACCGAAGCAGACGGCGGCAAGCGCATTAGCCTCGGTGAGTCGATGTACGGCACGGTGCGCGTGGGTGCGGATGTAAGCATCAGCGTGTACGTCGTTTGGCGCTACATGGTCGCTGGTAAGCGCCGTGAGATTCCTGTCGGCACCTGGAAAGAAAAGGGTGGACTCACCCTCAAAGCGCTGCGTACCAAGCGCGATGCGTTGGCCGCTGACGTCAGGACGAAGGTCGATCCAGTGGATAGCCGCGCCGCCGCCAAGCTCAAGCGTGTGGCTGACAAGGCCGCCGCCAAGCTCAAGGCGCAAGCAGATGCCGCTGAGGCCATCCAGTTTCAGCAAATGCGCCTGGCCGACCAGGCCGCTCAAAAAGCCCGCATGACGGTACGCCAACTGTTTGACCGCTGGCTCAATCTGGATTTGCGCAACCGGTTCAACAAAGGGACAGAGGTGCAGCGCGCCTTTGACGCGAACGTGTTCCCGGCCATTGGCGACATGGCCGCCGAAGACGTGCGCAAATCCCATATCCAGGCCATTCTCGACAGCATTCGTGCGCGGGCCACCGACAGCCAGCCCAGGGTCAGCATGCAAAAGAAGACCCT
>JBBQZG010000059.1:0-17596 GCA_038207945.1 Burkholderiales bacterium | reverse complement strand
TCCCCACCGCCACCACCGCACGCCGTCAACACCGGTGCAAGGGCAACTGTGCCAAACGCTGCGGCCAGGTAACGCAAAAATTGCTTTCTTTCCATGATGTTTCCTTGTCTGCGATGCGACTGCACCGCTGTGGGGGAATATTAGATAGGTCAACCCAGTATCGAATTGCGATTTCTCAATCGAATAATGCGAATTTGTAAGAGGATGTCACCAAGCGCAGCGTTTCTTTACACACGCTTACGTTCTTGATATTGCAGCATCCACCAACCGAAGAGGCTTTGCCATGAACTTCACCACATCAACCTTTAAAAAATCGACACATACTGCAGCTTCCGTCACCATGGTGGCGCTTTTTTGTGCATCTAGTGTGCTGGCGGCTGATGTAACTATGGATGCCGACGCTGCCCAGGCACTTGCCCGCAAGAGCAACTGCTTCAAGTGCCATGCCATCGACAAGGTGAAAGACGCGCCTTCACTCAAGGAAATCGCCGCCAAGCACAAAGGCAAGACTGCGGTGGAGGCTGCACTAGTGACCTATCTAAAGACCGGCCCAAAGGTCCAGATAGATGGCAAGCAGGAAAACCATGAAATCGTGAAAGCCAAAAACGACGCAGAGATCCTTAATTTGGTTCAGTACATCCTTTCGCGCTAATTCTTAGGTGATCTATGAAAACCTGTCTCAGCATCAAGCTGGTGTTACTTGCCGCGCTGCAAAGTGCCATGCTGGTTGCAGCGCTGTCAGGAGGGGCTCATGCGGCAGGCGATGCCAAGGCGACACCCGTGGTGCCCACAGACCTGGTCTTGAATGGCGACGCAAGATGCACCAAATGCCATGACGCCAATGACAACCCAGCCCTGATCGCCATTGGGCGAACAAAACACGGTGTTCGGGCCGACAGCCGCACACCCAGTTGCACCAGTTGCCATGGTGAAAGCCTGGCGCATGTCGCGCAAAAAGGCAACCCTTCGACAGACGTTATTTTCAAGACAGGTGTCTTTTCGTCAAACCAAGCTAGGGTGATCAATCAAAAATGCCTGTCTTGCCATGGCAAGGACGCAAAACAACATCTGTGGGCTGGCAGCGTGCACGAAAGCAATGATGTGGCCTGCACTTCATGCCATCAGGTTCATGTGGCACATGACAAGGTGCTTGACAAACGCACCCAGCCCGAGGTTTGCTACACCTGCCACAAGGCGCAGCGCGCCCAGTTCAACAAGCAGTCGCACCACCCAACGCCAGAAGGCAAGGTGGCATGCTCTGATTGCCACAGTGCGCACGGCTCGGTGGGCCCAAAGCTGATGAAGCGCGACAGCGTGGTTGAGACTTGCTACACCTGCCACATGGAAAAGCGCGGCCCGTTCGTGCACAACCACCAGCCTGTCAATGACGACTGCGCCAATTGCCACGCGCCGCATGGCAGCACCGCTGACAACCTGCTCAAGGCGCGTTCACCACAGGTGTGTTATCAGTGTCATAGCGGCCACGGCACACCGGGTATTGCTGGCATTGCACCTCCTGTCACAAACTCACCCAAAGCCAACACGTTCATTGAGCAGGCGCGCGGTTGCCTGAACTGCCATACCGAAATCCATGGCAGCAACAACCCGCATGGTGGACAAAACCTGCTTTCGCCCACCTACTTCCTGCGTTAACCGGAGCACACCATGGGCAAGAAAAAAAACGCGCAATTCAAGCTCGCACCCATTGCCGCAGCCTTGTTGCTTGCATTTGGCAATGCCGGTGCCCAGAGCAGCGCAGAAGAGCAGGCGTTGATGACGCCTGAGAGCTCGGTGAGTGTCGGTATCGGCGCTGTTGACAGCGCCCGTGATGCCAGGCGTTTTGGGCAATACACCGGGCTGAACCAGGATGCGGCGGTACTGCTGGACTTCGAACTGCTCAAACGCGACGAGGCTACCGGTACCTGGACCACCTTCACAGGCCGCAATCTTGGCCTTGACACGCGTGAACTCGGGTTTTCACAGCAAAAACAGGGCGACTGGAAATTTGGCATTGGTTACAACGAGATCGTGCGCAACGATCCATATGTGATCCACACCGGAATGACCGGCATTGGCACCACCAACCCCACCATCAGCTTGATACAGACACCACCCATGCCCACCGCGTGGGCAACTGCCAACCGCATCATTCCGAGTAACGGCATTGCTGGCACAGACGTGTCGTTGAAGCTGCAGCGCAAGGCGCTGGGCCTCACCGGTGAAAAGTGGATTACGCCAGAGCTTCAACTTGAATTGAACTTTGGCAATGAGGACAAAACTGGCGCCCGGCTGTTTGGCCGTGTCGGCATGAATTCAGACACCATGCTGCAGCATCCCAACAACAGGGGCACCGGAAACCCCTATGGCAGTTGGGCCGTGCTGCTGATGCCTGAGCCAATTGACTCAGCCATTCGCACCATCGATGGGCGGTTGAATTTCAGCCGCGGTGATCTGGCGCTTTCTGGTGGCTATTACGGGTCGTTTTATGTCAACAACAACGGCAGCCTGACGGCAAACGTGCCTGGCACACTGAACCGGGGGAATTTATGGCGCGGTTGTGCCTCACCGGGATGCTCAACCGTGCAGCAGCTTGCTGCGTCAGACGTTGCGCTGCCGCCCGACAACCAGGCGCACCAGCTTTATTTCAGTGGTCATTACGCGTTTTCACCAAGCACGCGCGCCAACTTCAAGCTGTCTTACACCCACGCCACGCAAAACGAAAGTTTTATCGACATGGGGTTGACGCCCTCCGTCACCGCGCCAGGCAATCTGGGCGGTGTTGTGGACACCACTCTGGCGCACGTAGGCTTGTCGATGCGACCGACAAACCAACTGTCTATCAATGCAAGTTTGCGGTATGAAGACCGCGCCGACGGGACACCCGTGTATGTGTACAACTATGGCGGTCGCTATGAGCTGTTTGGTACAACCAACTGGCCTTCAGGGTCGCAGACCCGCACCAACGTGAAGGTCGATGGCACTTACCGGATACTGAGTGGTTACACGGTTTCGGGGGGCATGGACTGGGAGCGTAAAGTGATTCCTGTCCCACCGGCCAACACCGCCATTGCCAGCAACCAGGTGTTCTTTCGCCCTGAGCTGGATGAGTATGGTGTGCATGCGACGGTACGCAAAGCAATGTCCGAGACCCTCAACGGCGCGCTGGGCTTTGAGTACAAAGAGCGACGCGGAGACGACAACGCCTGGGTCACGACCAGCGGCGCCTTGGGGAACCCGCTGATGGCGGTTGATCCGCTGCTGGTCAACCGTGTGTTGCCAACGATGTACATGAATAGGGACCGCACCAAGTTGCGCGGCTCGCTGGACTGGACGCTTACTGAAGAGTTGTCACTGGATGTGGTTGCGGAGCATGCCCAAGATGATTTCCGCCGTGGCTACCCTGACCCCACAAAGTCGCAAATTTTGCCAACTTTTCCCGGGGCGCAAGTGATCACCAGCGACTCGGTGACGCTGGATACCGCTTACAAGGTGTCTGAAGATTGGCACCTCAATGGCTACTGGACCCGCAGCACAAACCGCTGGAATGTGAACAAGGTCAACCTCGACGATGACACCTTTAACAAAGCGCACACCGTGGGTGTCGGCTTGAAGGGCAAGGTGTCACCACGCTTCAGTGTAGGAGCGGATCTGCTGGTGAGCAGAGACGTGACGACGTTCACCAACCTGGTGGCCACGGCAAATGTGGGTGGCCCGGGCTTGATCGCTGGTTGGTTGGGCCAAACCCTGCCGGGCAATTACCTGCCCGACATCGTTTACCGTACTGCCGAACTCAAGTTGTACGGCACTTACCAAATTGACAAAAAATCTGGCGTGCAGGTCACCTTGATTCACCAGAAGTTCAAAACTGACGACTGGCAATGGGGCTACAACGGCATACCCTTTGTTTACTCAGACAACACAACCGTCAGCCAAGGTCTGAATCAGGCGGTCACCTTCATCGGGGTTGTTTACACGTACAGGTTTCAATAGTCGCCCCAGCGGGCCTAATCAAAAAGCCTGTCGCCGTTTGCACTGGCGCGGACCTGCATCTGGGTGCGATGCTGCTGGCGGAAGGCCTCGCGTTCCTGGTCTGTTTCGATGTGGCGAAACTTGGTGCGATATTGGTTGCGCTCCACCAGCGTCATCAAGTAGCTGCCGTAGATCGGCGCCTTGATGCGGCGTTGAGATGGGTCCTGCGCCTGGTCCTGGATTCTTTCCTGAAACGTGTTCTGTGCCAATACGCTGGTGCCTACCATGGCCATCAGCATTGAGGCTGCGGCAACCCGTGCCAAACCCGAAAAACTTGCTTTGAATGTTGTCATTTTCGACTCCTTGCATGTCGACAAGAAGAACCCGGAAGATGAACGTCTCCCAGGTTCTCCAGAGTGGCCGACGTGAGCCTCCTGGTCGTACTTACTTTTTACCGCCAGCGCCAGCGCCAGCTCCATTGCCACCACCCATACCGCCAGCTGCGCCCGCACTCCCAGCCATGCCACCGGCTGCGCCAACTCCCGCAGCTGGTGGCGTGTCAGGCAGTGTGACACCCTTCACGCGGGCACGTTCCTGCATTTGCTTGTGATGCTGCAGACGGAAGGCGTCGCGGTCCTGCTCCTTGGTCATGGTACGCAACTGGGTGCGGTACTGGTCACGCTCGGTTTGCGTCATCAATTGGCTACCATAGATCTGATCCTGGAGGCGAAGCTGTGTTTGATCTTTGGTTTGATCTTTGGTCTGATCTTTGGTTTGGTCCTGGATCTTGTCCTGAGCCACCGCACTGGTGGTCGACATGGCCGCAGACAATGAAACCGCAGCAGCAAGTGCCAGACCCATCAAATTTACTTTACGTGTTGTCATTTTTGACTCCTTGAGTGTTGAAAAAAACTGGAAGATGAACTTCCCCAAACTTTCCGAATAGGTTTATTGAGCCGTCACCGCTGGGCGTGCTTCAAGCTGAGTCTGGGTTTGGGTCTGAGTTTGGGTCTGTGTATGAACCCGTTCGCGTTCCCGTTCCCGCTTGCGCAGCAGCAACTCGTCTTGCTCTTGCATCCTTTGCACATTCTGTGGCCTTGCCTGAGCCTGCCCGGCAGGTGCCGACATCCACGGCCCACTTCCACCCGCACCACCCGCCTTGGGGCCGCCCGCATAAGCTGCTCCGCCAAGTGACAGCGCCGTGGCCAGCGTGATTGAAAGTAACTTTGTCTTCTTCATGATGTACCCCTTTATTGAACTCGTTAAAAAGATTTGCCCGAACTTTGATGTCAACGACCACGGCCACCCGCGCCACCGCCACCGCCACCGCCACCGCCACCGCCACCGCCACCGCCACCGCCACCGCCACCGCTACCGCCAGCACCGCCACCGCCTCCCGCACTGCCACTGCCCGAATCACCACGCCCAGCCGTACCGCTGGACGAACTGATCAGCAAGTCAGTGCCACTGTGCTTTGCGCCTCCCAAGCCCCTGGCCTCATAGCCACTGCCGTAAGGCTTTTTGTTGAGGTACTCAGCCTCATGTGTCTTACGCCACTCATGCAAGACCTTTGCATCGCGTGGCAGTGACAAATTCAGCGGGCGTTCTATCGCTGTCTCCTGAGTCCCGGCAGCGTGTACCGCGCCCGTACCAAGAAGCATGCAAGCAAACACCATGTGCAAATAGCGACCACGTGGCAGCATTGCATGGTGTGTGAAGAGGGTGTTTGATTTGATGTCCATGGGGTGTATCTTGCGCGGTGTAAGTTGCCGGGCAATGTCATGGGCGTAACGTCATGTTTCGTCAGGTATCAACGTGTTTCATACCCCTACCGCCCCAGTGCAGTGCTCGCTAAACTACTGGCCTATGAGCACCCCTGCAATTGTTCGGATTCTGGTTGTTGATGACGACCCCGCGTTACGCAGTCTGCTGACGGACTATCTGGCGGCGAGCGGCTTTGCGGTCGACACCGCGTGTGATGGTGTAGAGATGCACCAGCGTCTTGCGGCGACTGCCCCTGATGCAATCGTGCTTGATCTGATGATGCCCGGTGAAGATGGCCTGAGCCTCGCCCGAGGACTCCGAAAAACCTCTGACATTCCGATCTTGATGCTTTCAGCGCGCGGCGAAGAGATTGACCGCGTGGTGGGGCTGGAGGTGGGCGCCGATGATTACCTGGCCAAACCGTTCAGTCCGCGCGAGCTGCTGGCGCGCTTGCGCGCCCTGTTACGACGCACGCGCTCTGCCAGCCCGGTTGCCGCAGTTGATTCCCCGGCAAGCACCGAACCGGCTGCGCATCTTCACAGCTTTGGCCCTTTTTCGCTGGATACCAACGCCTGGCGGCTGCTGCGTGAGGGGGTTGAAGTGCCGGTCTCAAGCGGCGAAATTGCGTTGTTGCGAATCTTCGTTGAACACCCAAACCGCGTGCTTTCACGTGACAACATTGTCGATTGGCTCAAGGGCTATGAGCGTGGCGCCTTTGACCGCAGCATTGATGTGCGGGTGACACGTCTGCGGCGCAAGATTGAGGATGATCCGGCGCACCCTGCGTATATTCGTACCGTTCGCGGCGAAGGCTACCTGTTTCACCCGCTGGGCGAATCCGCGTGAGACCACCGGCCGCCAGCAGGCGCGGGTTGGCGCGCCTTTACACGCTCTGGCTCGCCGCGCTGTTTCTGGCGATTGAACTCGTGACCGCCGCGTCGGCGCTGGTGTTCATCTTTTTGCCGATGTCCGAGCGTGCAGCGGACGATCTGGCCGGCCTGATGGTGCTGTCAGCGCAGACCTGGGTTGAGCTGCCGCCTGAGACCCGCCTGGTATTTGAGGAAGAACTGACACACAGCTACCAGATTGCATTGCGGCCGAGCATGTCGCCGGCGTCCGACACCGGATTGCGCCACGGCTGGTACCTTTATTTTTTGGAGCGCGCCCTTGAGCGACGGCTCGGTAAAGAGGCCTATTTTCAGCCGGAAGTAGCAGCTGACGGCAATGAATGGCTTTGGATCGCGGTTCCGGTCGGCGACCGGACGATGGGTGTCGGTTTTGCGATCAGCCGGATGCAAGCCAACCCTTTTGGCGCACTTGCGGTTGCGCTACTGGCTGGTACGTTGCTGGTTTTGCTGCTGGCCTGGTGGCTGGCGAGCCGCATTGCGCAGCCAGTCGCGCGGTTCGAGCTGGCGGCAGCGCATCTGGCCAGGGGCGCAAGCCCAGCCTTTTTACCGGAAACCGGACCGCGTGAGCTGGCTGATCTGGCGCGCCATTTCAATCACATGGCCCTTCAGGTGCGTGAGCTCAGCGATGCCCGTACGACCTTGTTCGCTGGCATTTCCCACGACCTGCGCACACCTTTGACACGCATGCGGCTCGCGCTTGAGCTGCTTTCCCTCAAGCCTGATCCAGCGCTGTTGCAGCGGCTGGAAGCTGACATTGAGGAGATGAACCAGCTGATCGGGCAATTGCTTGAAATTGCCCGTGGCTTGAAGATTGAGGCTACGCAAGACATTGAACTGTGCGCTTGGCTCCAAGCGCGTGCTCAAGTCCAACACGCGGTGGTAGACGCGGCCAGTGCGCACCTGACTGTGCACTGCACAGGTGTTCTGCGTGTGCATGCACCACCGAACATGTTGACACGGGTGATCGACAATTTGCTGGGCAACGCCCTGCGCTACGCGCCAGGCCCGATTGAACTGGTTGGGCAAAGGCTGCCGCCCAAGACGGATGGAGAACCAGCTGGTGTGCGCATTGGTGTGCTCGACCGTGGCCCGGGCATTCCGCAAGACCAGCTCGCCGCTGTTTTTCGGCCGTTTCACCGGCTTGAAGGCTCTCGTAGCCCTGCCACGGGTGGGTTCGGGCTGGGGCTGGCGATCGTGCAGCAACTCGCGCATGCCAACGGCTGGGTCGTCAAACTCGAAGGGCGCGATGGCGGCGGACTTGCCGCCTGGGTTGAATTGCCCAGAGTGAACTGAGCGCACCAAGCACCTGGCCGTGAGTGATCAGCGCGGCCCTTCGACCGGGCGACCTCGGTAGGGGTGGTTTTTCAGGCGCGTGTCACTGCGCTCATGCGGTTTGACGATGACTTTGCTCGGGTCGATCCAGTCTTCCCATTTGAAATTCTCGATGACCTGCGCCTGGTAACTCTCGGCAAGCGGGCGGTCGAGTATGTCGTTGACATGCACCCATTGCTGGTAGCGCATCAAGTCCACTTGGTAAGGCGTTGGGTTGCCACCGGCCAATTTCACGACTGCCTTGAGCGCCTCGACGTCCTGCATGGTGATTTTGGGTTTCCAGGTGATCTTGCCGGGCAGCATGACCGGCTCGCCTGGAATGTTGTTGACACCTTCCTTCCATGTGGCCAGTACGGCTACTTTTGTGTCTTCGCGGTACAGGACGATGGCGTGGCTATAGCGTTTGTCCTTGAAAAATCCAAGGTTGCCGTACTGCAAACGGGCACCGCTGAGGAATGCCACGGCATCAGACCAGCAAGGCGACTCGCCGCTAACGCCCCACAGCACGCTGCGGTCAATGACGCCGTCCGGAAACAAAATCTTGAAAGCCATCCATGCAGAACTGGCCGCCGTGGTGGTGCCCTCGCAGTCGTGACCATGAAATCGGATCATGTCCTTGAGTGTGACGGGATAGGTATAGGGGTAGTAGCGCCCCAGGGTACCCTGGGTACCCTGGGTACCCTGGGTGGCCAGTATCTCAAACACAGGTGCATAAGGCTTGGCCACGATGGACGCATACTAGGTTGGGGTGCGGTCAGGGGCTTCTACACCAGTTTCGACGAACATCGTTTCACCCTCGATGTAGGTGGGGCTGGCGGCTAAGGCGCCAACTCCAGCCCAACATAGGGAAAGTGCAAAAGCCAAACCAATGATTTTCGTGAGAATCTCCCGCCTGTTTTCCTGCCATGTGTGGGCCGCTAACCACGCCTATTTGGCGTTCAACTGGTCTTTTGTCTTCAGTTGAATTTGTTCCTGATCCTTCAAGAGATCGCGTGTTTTCAGTAGCAGCTGCTCTTGCGTCTTCAACTGATCAAGGGTTTGCAGCTGAAGTTTGTCCTGGGCCTGCAGCTGGTCGCGCGTCTGTGTCTTGAGTTGGTCCTGGGTTTTGAGTTGGTCACGGGTTTGGGTCATCGACCGATCCTGTGTCTTGAGTTGGTCACGGGTTTGGGTCAGTAGCCGATCCTGCGTTTTCAGCTGGTCACGGGTTTGAATGAGCAACTTGTCTTGGACCTTGAGCTGCGCACGCACCTGAGCCTTCGTTTGAACCATCTCCGAATTTTGAGCCATGGTGCCGGCAGCACCACCTGCCCCGCCAGCGCCGCCTGCGCCTGCACCACCCGCACCAGCACCTGCCGCAAATGCCACTGTGCCGAAAGTCAAGCTGACAGCCATCGCCAATGCGGCTGGAATAAATGTCTTTTTCATACTATCCTCCATCACAAAAATTTGGGAAAAATAAAAGCAAGAAACCTCGGCCAACCCGTGTTAGACGCCCCTCAGCGGCACCAGAGAACAGGAGTGACCGGCAAAGTCTAGGATTTAATCTGAGGTGATTCGTTGACAACTATCAATGGTCAGGTGGGGTAACGCACAGAAGAGCGCGCGGATTGCACCTAAACTTTGGCCATTTCAGGAACACATCATGGCATCACGTCGACACCACACTGAGGGCCACCGGACTGACCGCATTGGCTGGTTGCGTGCGGCCGTGCTGGGTGCCAATGACGGCATTGTTTCCACTGCCAGCTTGGTGCTGGGCGTGGCAGCCGCCAGCGCCGACCACGCCAGTATTTTGCTGACCGGCGTGGCAGGCCTGGTGGCTGGTGCCATGTCAATGGCCGCCGGAGAATATGTTTCGGTGCACTCACAGGCTGACACCGAAAAAGCGGACCTCGCGCGTGAGCAAGCTGAACTTGACACGGACCCGGCTGCCGAATTGCGCGAACTCAGCGCGATTTATGTGGGCCGTGGGCTAGAGCCCGCGCTGGCGCTGCAGGTCGCAACGCAGTTGATGCAGCATGATGCCCTGGGTGCCCACGCCCGAGACGAACTTGGTATTTCTGAGTCGTTCAGCGCAAGGCCGGTTCAAGCTGCCTTTGCATCGGCGGCCAGCTTCGCCGCTGGCGCATTGCTGCCGCTGGCTGTGACTGCATTGGCACCCGAGTCCGACCTGATCGTGTGGGTGGCGATCACGTCGCTGGCTTTTCTGTCTGCCCTGGGCGCCCTGGCGGCCAAGGCTGGCGGCGCAGGTGTTTTGGCGGGCGCGTGGCGAGTCAGCTTTTGGGGCGCCCTGGCCATGGCGATCACTGCAGGGGTGGGGGCTCTTTTTGGCGCAACCGTCTAACGCTGGCCAGCGGGAAATGCCACCCCCTCGAAAGGCTCACCAGCCTTTCGTATGCAGCATCAGGTGTTTTGCCAGATGACCATCTGGCCTGAGTTCTCCCAGCGCTCGTAATAGGCCGAATAAACGTCCTCCACTCGGTTGCGTTTAACCTTGAAGGTCGGCGTGACCAGATCGTTTTCGACGGTCCACGCGGTGGTCACGACAACCAGGCATTTGAGTTGTTCGTGCGGATCAAGCGTTGCATTGATGGTCTTCAAGTGTTGACTCAGCGTGGCCTCAATTTCGGCACGGTCGGCCGCGGTTGCCGCGCGCGCCGCTGCTTCAGCATTGAGCATCACAATGCCCAGTGGTTGGCCCAGGTTGGCTCCAGTCACCACGCAGGCTTCTACCGCTTCATGCATCACCAATTTATCTTCAATCGGCGCGGGTGCCACGTACTTGCCCTTGCTGGTCTTGAACAGATCTTTGACGCGGCCAGTGATATGCAGGTTGCCTTGCGCATCAATGTGTCCCTTGTCCCCGGTGCGCAGCCAGCCATCTGGGGTGAAGGCATCCCTGGTTAACTCAGGCTCTTTGTAGTAGCCCAGCATCAACGCCGGGCTGCGCATCTGTATCTCGCCGTTGACTGGGTCAATGCCTGCCTCAACCCCCGGGTAAGCCGGACCAACCGTGCCTTCCTGATTTTTCCCGGCAAGCGTCAGGTGTGACACTGCCAGGTTTTCAGTCATGCCGTAGCCTTCATTGACGGGCAAACCCAGTTTGCGGTACCAGGCGAGCAGGCTGACCGGCATGGGTGCCGCACCACCGGCGGCAAAGCGGCACTGGTCCAGACCCAATGCTTTTTTTACCTTGCGCCGCACCAGGCCGCCGATGAGGGGAATTGACAGCAACCGGTCGAGCTTCGCTGGAGGCAACTTGTGGTGCACTCCATGCTGGAACTTGACCCACAGCCTGGGCACCGAGAAGAAAATCGTTGGCCGCGCGCGCTGTAGGTCTGTGGTGAATGTATCGAGCGACTCGGCAAAGAACACATGCATACCGGTGGCCAGCCAGCCATGTTCTACCAGCACGCGCTCGACCACATGGGCCAAAGGCAAGTAGGACAACATGCGGTCTTCTTGCGCCATCTTCACACTGTCAACACCTCTGCCGATGGCCCAGGCAAAATTACCAAAGCTGTGCATCACGCCCTTGGGTATGCCGGTGGTGCCAGAGGTGTATATCAGCGTGGCCAGTTCATCCGCAGCCCGAACAGGTTCACCCTGAAGCGGCGGGTTTCGGGCAATGATGGCGTCCCAGCCTTCAAAACGCTTCTGGGCATCGGCCGGCGACAGAGCGTAGCTGATGCAAGGCATGTCTGGTGGCACGCCAGTCTTCATGCTGCTCCAGTCATCAAGCTTGCCCACAAAACAGGCGCGGGCCTCGCTGTGGGTCAAAATTTGCCTGACGGTGTCATGCGCCAATGTGGGATACAAAGGCACAGAGACATAGCCAGCCATCCAGATTGCCAGGTCGCTCATCAGCCACCAGGCACAGTTTTTTGACAGTATGGCCACCTTTGCGCCGGGCTCCCAGCCTTGCGCTTTGAGGTGGGTGGCCATGCGGCGCACTTGGTCACCCACCTGGGCCCAGGTGTAGTTTTGCAACACGCCACCGCCCATCGGTTGGGTCAGTGCGATTCGGTCAGGCGATGTTTTTTCCCAACAGTACAGACGCTGCAAAGCCAGAAGGTCAGATGGCACAGGATTCATGGTACTTGTCTCCTCAATTGATTGAAGTTATTGGCGTCGCAAAAGACGACGTTGACCAGTGTAGAAACGCGCAGCTGATTTGTGAACCCTGGTAGAAACGATTAAACCTGTTGGCTTAAAAAGAAACGCAGCATCTCCCGCGTGGCATCTGGCCCCATGCCGTCGGTGTAAGAACCTTCGGCCGAGCCACCCGACCAGGCGTGACCGGCGCCATGCACCAACCAGTGTTCTGTCAGCACACGGCCATGGTCACCACGCTGGGTTGAGCGGGTGTAACGCCGCCCGTGTGCCGACACGCCCTGCTCTACCTGGGCACCCGTCGCCACGCGCCCAGCCACGGCCGCAATCACCTGTTCGCCATTGCGCGGGTGTACCGTCTGATCGAGGTCGCCATGAAACACGATGGTAGGCACTGCCGTCTGTGGGCGCATTTGCGCGCTGGTTGTCGCGTTCAGGGGGCGCCGCCGCCCGGGTAAGCCGATGCCTGCCTCGCCACTTTTCATCACCATGAGCGCCTCGGCCATGTTGCTCGCGGCGCCACTGGGTAGCCCGGAGTGAACGCCAACCGCAGCAAAAATCTCCGGGTAGGCCCCCGCCATGACCGCAGCCATGGCACCGCCGGCAGACAAGCCAGCAATGAACACGCGCCTTGTATCCATGCCATGTTGTTGCACCACTGCCAACGTCATGCTGGCGAGCATGGCCGCTTCACCACTGCCCCGAGTTTGATCGCTTGGCTTGAACCAGTTCCAGCAGCGCGATGGGTTGGCATCTTGCGCCTGCTCCGGGTACAGCACAAAAAAACCCTGTTCAAGCGCCCGGTGGTTCATGCCGGTGCCCGCCGCAAAGTCGTCCGGGTTCTGGGTGCAGCCGTGCAGCATCACCACCAGCGGCAAAGCCCGACCCACATGGCCCGGTGGTTTGTAGAGCTTGAAGCGGCGCGTCAGAACAGCATGCGTGTGCGAACCGTTGTTGAACTCACCTGCCCCCAAAGGCGTACCCACGCCAGCTTTTGCGCTGGCAGGTTCACGGGCACCCACCTCAAACACGCAACCGTCCAGCACGGTGGGGGAAGTTTTGGGCTGCGCCCATGCGGGCACATCAAGCGGTTCGGCAAGAACCCGTGACTTTTCGGCAGCGGGCATGCCATCTGGCACGCTTGCACCACGCAGCATGCGCTGAATGGTCTGGGTGGCTTCATTCAATCGGCCGGCTTGCGTCAATTGGGTGGCGTTGCGCATCAGGTTTTGCAGGGTGTGGTTCATGCGAACTTTCTTGGTGTGATTTGGGTGGGGGTTGTCAATGGGTAACGCGTCATGTTGGGGGCGTTCATCGCAGGCGGCTGGCCAGTGCGGCCTTGACCGCCGGGCTGGCCTGCAGGGCGCCCAGCACTTCGATCGACTCGATCGTGGCCAGCGCCAGTTCAGGTGTTACCTCATTGGCGAGGGTGACCAGCCCAAGAACGCGGATCTGCAGCATTTGACCTGCCGCCTGGACGGTGTGCAGGTCATCCGCGCTGAAATGCTGCAGCCCCAGCACCAGCACCTTGCGCGCCACCACCTGTTTCACGGCGTCCGCGTGGGTACTGAGCTGGTTACGGATGGCGGTGCGGATGAAGTCGGTGCGGTTGCCGTAAAAGCCCTCCGACACCAGAAGGTCGATCTGCCCAAGATCGATAAAACCAAGGTTGATGGTGATCTTTTCAGATTCCATGACCTTGGGTTTGAGCGCAGTAATGTTTGCTTTTTTCATTTTTCCATCATAACACCATCCATGTGGATGGTTTTTAAAGGAAAAATAAATACAAGGCGGTGATAACTGACTTGGGCTCGCTGGATTAGTGCAGCGCTGCTGAAGGCATGGCTCTATGCGTCGACGGGTATAGTGAAAAGCATACGCGTGCCCTGGCCCGGGTTACTTTCCGCACGGATGTTGCCACCATGGGCCTCCACAATGCACCGCGAGATGTACAGGCCCAAGCCAAGTCCACGCCGGTCGTTCTTGCCGACTTGCCAGAATCGCTCAAATACGGCCTCCAACATCGCTGCGGCAATTCCTTCACCGGTATCGTCCACGCAAAATTCGAGCGACTCACCCACGCGTTCACAGTGGACGCGGATACTGCCACCCTTGGGAGTGAACTTGATCGAATTGGCGATCAGGTTGGCCAGTACCTGCAGCATACGATCGTGATCGAATTCAGCCAGGCAAGATTCTTGCCGATCCCGCACCGCGAGGGACACGCCCCTTGCCGATGCCGTGATCTGAAGAGCCTCTACCGCCTCAACCACCAGTGAGGCAACGTCACCCTGAACCGTTTGCATGGCGAGCTTGCCTGCATCGATGCTGGCGACGTCAACCAGATCACCGATCAGGCGGTTCATGCGTATGCCGTAGCGCTCGATACGCGTCGTTTCCAGCAACAACCGCTCGCGGTCACTGTGTTTCTCAAGTTTTTGGGCAAGGAACTGCGAACTCACCACGATTCCGTTCAGGAGATCGCGCAGGTCGTGGGCGACCATGCCGAGGAAATCATCCCTGGTGGCGAGTGCGTCGTCAGAGCGGGCGCGCTCCGTGAGCAGATATTTATCGGTGGCGTCGCGCTCAAGCGGCAAATGGGGCGTCAGAATGCGGGCCCTCGCGTCCCGCTCTCGCCGTACGGTCTTATCTGCCGCAGCCCTTTCATCACGCAGGGTTGCGTCTTCAACCTCCCGATCGTCAGCAATTGCGGTTTGGATGTTGTGCGGTGCGGTGGTGTCCGCCGTTTTGTCCGCCCTTTCGCGGGCCGCGACCAGAACAGCGTCGGCGTTTTCCCGGGCATGTTCCACGACTGCGTCAGCATGCTTTTCTGTGGCCTCTCGGTTCGCAGTCATCTCCCGATCAGCTTTTTCGCGTTCCTCGCGCAGGCTGGCGTCAGTCAGTTCGCGCTCGGGCGATTCCTCTGGATTTGCAGTTGGCATCATCGAACGTCACTCCCATCGGCGTTATTGAAAAAATTGGAATCTCGTTCCATTTCGGCTAACAAAGAAGTATAGGCGGCGCATTGCATGAGCGAGGTGGCGTCAAGATCTGGGTTACCGAAGAAGCCTATCATCGGCGGCACAGATCAACGACCGAAGTTTGAGTCAGCGCACGCTCGACGTTCAGGTCGAAAGCAATCTTGGGTATTGGCGAAGGCAATGTCTCGGTAGCAATAAGTCCGAACCCGTCAGGGCTCGGACTCTGCGACAGTAAGACAAATTCCAAATGAGACGGGATGCGCTCCCTGATCTGCGGGTCTCTCAAACCAAAGTAGTTAACATGCACCAGATAACGTCGCCGCATTGCTGGATCGCAGCCCAACAGCAAGACTGGACATCTGCAAAGTGTGGCAGCACAGATAGCGCGAAAAACAGGGGCAAGGTCATTGCAAAAAGGCCTATGTCCTGTCGAACCTGACTTGCACCTGCCGCTTCCGTCGCGTGGAGGCTCAGCTTGTCAGCTGAATCGGCACAAATGCACCCATCATCGGAGGACTGCCTGCCGAAGACATTGACCTGAATTGTTTTTGACCGAAGAAGAAAAAATCCGATGCGTTGGTGACACACTTGATGGTGCTACAAGCTTGACCCACTAATAGGAAGAGTCATGAACATCCTGTCAATTTCAACCCGCCTGAAGCTGGGCTTCACTGCCATCACAGTTGCCTTTTTGGTGCTTGCTGCCCTGACCGTGTGGCGCATAGAGCAGGCCTCCATCGCTGTCAAACAGGTCAGTGTCGAGACCGAACTCCTTCAGCTGGCTGGCAAATGGCAAGCCGACGTGCGCCAGAATTCGGCCCGGTCTCTGGCGGTTGTCTACGCAGATGGCCCGGCCATGTTGGACTTCTTCAAAGATGCCATGGCAGCCACCACCATGGACACTAGCCAAACGCAAAAGACATTTCTTGCTCTTGCCCAAGATGACGCGACAAAAAAGCGTGCCGATGCGGTAGGTGAGGTTCGCAAAACCTGGCTTGCCACGCGTGATCAGGCTAACGCGCTGAAGGCCTCGGGCGATGGCGCGGGTGCCAAAGCCTTGGTGCAAAGCAAACTGGTGCCCGCGACCAATGATTATTTGCGTGTCACCCAGGACTTGGTCGATGGCCAGCTTGCAAAGGTCAAGGCCCTGGATGAGCACACGGACTCACTGTTCAAACAAATCTATATCGTAGGCGGCGTTGTGCTGGGTCTGTGTCTGGCGATTGCAGTATTTGCCAGCTGGCGCTTGTCAAGAAGCATCACCCAGGGCCTGGAGGGCGCGCGTCTGGCAGCCCAGCGAATTGGTGAGGGTGACCTTAGCCAGCCCCTGACCGCCCAGAGCCAGGATGAAATTGGCCAACTGGTTGAGTCGCTGTCAAACATGCAAACCAGCCTGATCAGCGTGGTGGGCCGGGTGCGCCAGGGCAGCGAGTCCGTCGCCACCGCCAGCGCTGAAATCGCCCAGGGCAACAACGACTTGTCGGCCCGCACCGAGTCTCAAGCCAGCGCGCTGGAGCAAACCGCCGCCAGCATGGAGCAGCTCAGCAGCACCGTGCGGCAAAACGCAGACAACGCTCGCCAGGCCAACCAACTGGCCTTGAGCGCAAGCAGCGTGGCCATGCAAGGTGGCGAGGTGGTGGCGCAAGTGGTTGACACCATGAAAGGCATCAACGATGCCAGCCGCAGAATTGCCGACATCATCAGCGTCATCGATGGTATTGCGTTTCAAACCAACATTCTGGCCCTCAACGCTGCGGTCGAAGCCGCCCGCGCCGGTGAACAAGGTCGGGGTTTTGCAGTGGTGGCCTCTGAAGTGCGCTCACTCGCCGGCCGCTCAGCTGAAGCTGCCAAAGAGATCAAAACCCTCATCAATGCCAGCGTCGAGCGGGTCGAACAAGGCACCTATCTGGTTGACCGGGCTGGCAGCACCATGACCGAAGTGGTCAGCAGTATTCGCCGCGTGACCGACATCATGGGCGAGATCAGCGCGGCCAGCAACGAGCAAAGCCAGGGTGTCAGCCAGGTCGGTGAAGCGGTCACGCAAATGGACCAGGTGACCCAGCAAAACGCTGCCTTGGTTGAAGAAATGGCCGCAGCCGCCAGCAGCCTTAGAAATCAAGCGAAGGAGCTGGTGCAAACGGTGGCAGTGTTCAAGCTGGGAGCGGGTGATGTGTCGTCGGTGTCAGCGGTAGCAAGCGTCAAGGTGCGCGCGCACCCGGTCAAACCCAGCGTGTTCAAAGGCATCGACCGACGCGCGACAGGTGTTGCCAAAGGTGCGGCAGCGCGCGCCACGCCCGGCGCGGCTCCGGCCAAGCTGGTGCCCCCCACTGGCAAAGGCAGCGCCACCAGTGACGCAGATTGGGAAACTTTTTAACTGTTCATAAAAAGCTATTCAAAGCTATTCACGATTTATCCGCACTTGGTTGACGTGCTTTCGCACCAAACTCAAGCCGATTGACGCTCAGTTGCGCCGGAGAACGTGCAAGCAGGATTCGACGTACTTCCCTGTAGGGAGTGAACCGACTAATG
>JBBQZG010000058.1:0-17633 GCA_038207945.1 Burkholderiales bacterium | reverse complement strand
GCCAGACCAAGAACGTCGTGCGTCTGATTGCGCGCCAGTTTGCTCGCAGCGACTGGAGTGGGCCCGATAGCCAGGGCTGCCAGATGATCGAAGAGCGGTTGCGTCTGCAGGGCTGGAGCCAAGAGCGCCGGGTGGTGTTGGTGCGCAAGCGCATCAAGGACAGCGTGGCACGCCAGAGCAAAAGAGTCAATGGGCAATTGCAACTGGCGCTGGCCGATATGCAGGTTCTGGATGCTGACATTCTGTGGGAGTAAACGGTGCTGGTCACCGATGTCGACTATCCGCTGGAGTCCATTGGGGCAGCTCTACCTGGATCGCTGTGATTGTGAGAACGGCTTTGATGAACTCAAAAATCAATGGGGCCTGTCAGGATTTACCACGCAAGACATCAACCGTTGCCAGACAACAGCTCGGGCCGGGGCGCTGGTGTACAACTGGTGGAGTTGGTATTGCCGCGCTGCACACCCTGGTGCCAGGCTGGAGGCGGTGACGAGCAGACCGCTGCTGCTGGCGGCAGTGGGCAAGGCGGCCAACCACGGTGGACAGACACAGCTTTATCTGACACCTCTGCACGGCAAAGTACAGACCATCAAAGCGTTGGTGGCCAATATCCGCGCGGCTTTGCAGCATGTCAAGACTATTGCGGAGCAGTTGCCAAAAGTAGACCGATGGGCCACCTTGCTGCGCTATATCTGCCAGCGCTTTGCACCAACAATCGCTACCCCGATGCCTCAAACGACTCTTGCGGGATCGGGGTAACTGCCGGATTTAGGTTGAATAAACTGGCACGCCAGCACTGAGGCTGTCAAAGTCTTGGACGCTGGCCACTCGTCGGCAATTTTTCCGTGCTGGTAAACCGCCTCGCAGGCGGCCCGAAACGCAGGGGTACCAGCGGCCAATTTGGCGCCAATCATGCCAGCCAACACATCGCCGGTTCCGGCGGTAGCCAACCGGGCATTGCCCGTTGGGTTGATGGTCGGGATTTGCCCGGGCGCGGCGATCACTGTGCCGGATCCTTTCAGCACCACAATACACGCAAACCGCTGGGCTAATTGGGTCGCAGCGGTCAGCCGGTCTTGCTGCACCTGGGCGGCTGTGCAACCCAAAAGGCGCGCGGCTTCTAGTGGATGAGGTGTCAGTACGGTGGCTGCAGACCGGCCGGAGCGAGCTGTCAACAGCGCCTGCAGCGAGGTATCTTCAGATATTGAATTGATGGCGTCTGCATCAAGAACGACGGCAGATGAAGCCGATAAAACCTGTTGAAGTATGGTCTTGACGGCATCGCCACCGCCGCAGCCGCAGACCGCCGTCATGGCGCTGAAGTCCAGTGTGTCAATTGGCCGGAACATGAGCTCTGGCTGGCTGGTGTACACACTCAGCTTGCTGCCATCAAGCAGGCCGACAAAGACCCTGCCTGCTCCTGCATGCAGTGCCGCACTGGCCGCCAGCAAGGCAGCACCCGTCATGCCAGTCGCGCCACCAAGCACCGCGACATCGCCAAAAATACCTTTGTGGCTGGCGTGCACCCTGACCGTGGACGCGGGTTGTCCCGCAAGAATGGCACTGGGCTGAATACCTGTCAACGCATCTTGGGCAATTTGCAGATCATCAAGCCAAATGCTGCCGCATGCGTCACGGCCATGCGCAGTGAAAAGCCCGGGTTTGAGTGTCAACAAGCTCAGAGTGTCGGTGGCCTTGACGTGCAACTCGGTCGTCGTGCCCGTGTCCGCATCGAGACCTGTCGGTATGTCAACGGCAAGAATGGGTGCGCCGCCGTCATTCATGCGCCTTATCCAACTGGCCATCTTGGCTTCAGGTTCGCATCTACGTGCGCCAATGCCGAGCAGCGCATCAATGCACAGTTGCACCTCGGTTGGTACTTCTTTGCTGAAGGTCACTTCAGCTGAAACCGCACGGCGGTATGAGGCGGCGGCATCAAAAGGCACAAGACCAGGTTCGCCAAGCCAGGTCACGATAGGTTTCTTGCCCCAGTTACGCAGATGTACCGCAGCTTCTAGGCCATCGCCACCGTTGTTGCCGGGGCCACAGGCGATCCAGATGCGTTGTGCATGGGGTGCGATTGCCACTGCCAGTTTGGCCACCGCCAATCCTGCGCGCTGCATCAGCGTGTGTGCAGGCAAGGAGGCGCGCACAAGTCCCTCTGCCCGGCGGGTCGCCGCAACGTCGAGCAAGGGCTGTTCTGTGCCGGGATGGATGCGTTGCACGGCCTAAAACTCGTAGCTCTCGCCTTCTCGGGCAAGACGGTAGTCCGGGTCACCCGCCTGTCTGGGGTGGTCTTGGAGTACTTGGGCAAAAACGGTTTCCAGTGCATCGTCACTGCGGGTAGGTTCATGGTGCGTGCAATAAAGCACCTTGACTCCAGCTTGTTTGGCGTAGTCGATGCTGGAGTGAAACGTGCCATGCCCCCAGCCTCTTTTTGCCAGGTATTCAGCGGAGGTGTAGGAGCAATCTGCAATCAGCACGTCAACCCCAGCCATGGCACGCAGAATATTGGCTGATTTTTCGTCGACAAAGCTTTGGTATTCGGCGAAGTCAGGTTCGTGGGGTTCGTAGATATTCTGTGGCGGTTCGTGGTCACCGGTGAAGAAAATTGACTTGCCATCGGCCTCAATCCGGTAACCGAAGTCCACCACTGGATGGTTCATCAAAAAAGGTGTGATCTTGGCTGCCCCGATCTGAATGCTTTGTTCTGGCACCAGCGTGACGTACTCGATTTTCGCTTTCATCTCGGCTTCGCGCACCGGAAAATAGCTGTATTGCAGTTGCACGGACATCACTTGCTCGATCCCCTTGCCTGACACTGGGTCAAAGGCGCCATGCAAACGCAGGGTGTTTCCAGGAATGAAATTGGGTATAAAAAAAGGCAGACCTTGAATATGGTCCCAATGTGAGTGTGTGATCAGTACGTTCGCCGTCACTGGCAACTCGGCCAAAAGTGATTGCGACATCGGGAAAATACCGGTGCCCGCGTCAATGATGATGAGTTCGTTATGGTCAGTACGAATTTCAATGCAGGTGGTGTTGCCACCGTAGCGTACCGTGGACGGACCCGGAGAAGCAATGGAGCCGCGTACGCCCCAGAATTTGACTTTCATGTCGGCACCTTAGATTTTTGCAAACAACTTGGCTTCTTCAAATGCGGCATTCAAATCGCCAGCCAAGAGAATAATGTCATCAAGTGACCCGCCCATGGTTCGGGCTACCAGCGGTGGTAATTCGTAAACGCTTGGGTTGCCAGCAAACCCGAAGCCGAGTTTTTTGCTGATCTGATTCGCGGTAAAGACGCATGCAAATAGCTCAGAGTGTTGATTTTGTGCATCATATTGATGCGCAATGGTGTCAATCAGGCTGGGCGCAAAATGCCATTTTTCAACCAGCATGGCGCCAATCACCGCATGATCTGCCCCCAATGTGTGCCGCAATGTCTCATGCAGTGAAGTTCCATCAGCCTCGGAGAGTTGCAAGGCCTGCTTGAATTCTTCGGGCATGAACTGCGCGCAAACCACTTTTCCAAAGTCATGCAACAGACCGCCAATGAAGCAATCCATGGGGTCCGCATCATCCAGGTGCATCGCCAGCTGTTTGGCGATGACTGCTGTGGAAAGTGAATGCAACAAATATTTTTCCACATCAAAATCAGCTGCATTGTGCTTGGGAAGTATGCCGATGGCCGCAATGCTCAAGGCCAGATTTTTAATGGTGTTGAAACCAAGGTACACCACTGCGTGGTTTACGGAAGTGATCTGTTTGGAAAGGCTGTAGTAAGCCGAATTTACAACCTTGAGAATCTTCACGGTGACCACTGGGTCCTTATCGATCACTTGCACCAAGTCTTTGGGTGTGCAATTGACATCGCGCGTGAGCTCCAGAATTCTCTGCACGCTTTTGGGAAACGCAGGCATTCCGTCTACGGCAAGTGTAAGTTTCTGTGAGAGTTCGGGTGACATGGCTTGAATTGTCTGTCAATCAAACACGTGGACTTCTGAAAAATTGAAAACTTGTCTTCATTGACATTCAAATACGCAACGGTAGTTGTTTATACATTTGTCATGCTCAACCAATCAGAGAGTGCAGGCATTGGGTAAGGGTGTGCTACACTCAAGTGGCTTGACATTGGCGTGATTGTCGCGTTTTTTTGTCAGGTTCATTCGCAAACCAGCCTCATCAAGGTGTTGTGGTGTCAGTTCCAAATGTTGGGCGTCACTGCAAAACGAGCTGGATTTTAGACCTAACCTTTGGAGTTATTCATGGCAATTACCATGCGAGAAATGTTGGAAGCAGGCGTCCATTTTGGTCACCAAACGCGCTTCTGGAACCCCAAGATGGCCCCTTTTATATTCGGCCATCGCAACAAAATCCATATTATCAACCTTGAAAAATCGCTGCCGATGTTTCAGGAAGCGGCTAAGTTTGCGCGCCAGATTTCCGCCAAGCGCGGTACGGTGTTGATGGTGGGTACCAAGCGTCAAGCACGTGAGACGGTGGCCATTGAGGCTCAGCGCGCTGGCGTTCCTTATGTGGACCAGCGTTGGTTGGGTGGTATGTTGA
The DNA here is from genome assembly GCA_038207945.1 of Burkholderiales bacterium. Classification (GTDB taxonomy): domain Bacteria; phylum Pseudomonadota; class Gammaproteobacteria; order Burkholderiales; family Burkholderiaceae_C; genus Rhodoferax. The sequence goes on along the minus strand of JBBQZG010000058.1, from coordinate 13,064 downwards.
CCAACTTCAAGACGGTCAAAACGTCAATCAAGCGTCTTAAAGACATGAAGATCCAGCAAGAAGCTGGCCTCGACAGCATGAGCAAAAAAGAGCAGTTGATGTTTGCTCGTGAACTCGAAAAGCTCGAAAAAGACATCGGTGGCATTCAAGATATGGCGGTATTGCCTGATGCGATTTTTGTGATTGATGTGGGTTACCACAAAATTGCCATTGCTGAAGCACGTAAGCTCGGCATTCCGCTGATTGCTGTGGTCGATACCAATCACTCGCCAGAAGGCATTGATTATGTGATTCCTGGCAACGATGATTCATCCAAGGCGGTCACACTTTATGCTCGTGGCATCGCTGATGCCATTATCGAGGGCCGTGCCAATGCCATGGACGATGTGGTGAAAGCCGTAGCGACTGAAAGTGCTGACGAATTTGTGGAAGTCAACGAGGCAACAGCCTGAGTTGTCGGTTTCCCCAAAAAAGGGGGCTTTGTTGCCCCCTTTTTTTGATCAAAATTTTTATTAACTGAACTGAATCCGGAGAGAAAAATGGCTGCAATTACCGCGAGCATGGTGGCTGAACTGCGTGGCAAGACTGATGCTCCAATGATGGAGTGTAAACGTGCGTTGACTGAGGCTGAAGGCGATATGGTCAAGGCGGAAGAACTCCTGCGCGTCAAGCTGGGTAGCAAAGCAGGCAAGGCGGCTGGTCGAATCACTGCCGAAGGCGTGGTGGTCAGTAGCGTCAGTGGTGAAGTGGGTGCCTTGCTGGAAGTCAACTGTGAGACTGATTTCGTAACCAAAAATGACAGTTTTCTGGCATTGGCCAACGCTGCAGTTGAGTTGGTTGCAAAAAATAATCCGATGGACGTCGCAGCATTGGGCGCCCTGTCTTATTCGCAAGATGGTTTTGGCCCGACGCTTGAAGATGTGCGCAAAGGCTTGATTGGCAAGATTGGTGAAAACATGAGCTTTCGCCGGTTCAAACGCTTTGCCTCAAGCGCTAAATTGGCGTCTTACTTGCACGGCACCCGCATTGGTGTGGTGGTTGAGTTCGAAGGCGATGCGGCTGCGGCTAAAGACGTTGCCATGCACGTGGCAGCCATGAAGCCCGTGGCGTTGTCCAGCGATGATGTGCCTGCTGAGCTGGTGGCGCGTGAACGCTCGGTAGCTGCAGCTAAAGCGGCAGAAGATGCTTCGGTCGCCACTGCGGCAGGCAAGCCGGTTCAATCGGCTGAAATCGTTGCCAAGCGCATTGAGGGTGGCGTGCAAAAATACCTCAAGGAAGTGTCCTTGTTCAACCAGTCCTTCGTCAAAAATGACAAGCAAACGGTTGAGCAGATGCTCAAAGCCTCAGGCACCACAGTGAAGGGCTTCACGCTGTTCGTCGTAGGCGAAGGCATTGAAAAGAAGGTCGACGACTTTGCTGCAGAGGTGGCTGCGCAGGTTGCTGCTGCCCAACAAGCTGCCTGATTTTTTGACACTTCTATTCCCAATCGCACCCATTCAAATCAGGAGTTTCACATGACAACTGCCAAGCCCGCCTACAAGCGAATTTTGCTGAAATTGTCCGGTGAGGCGCTGATGGGTGATGATCAGTTCGGTATCAACCGTGACACCATTGTTCGAATGGTGGATGAGGTTGCTGCAGTGACTCGTCTAGGCGTGGAGGTGGCTGTGGTGATCGGTGGGGGGAATATTTTCCGTGGCGTGGCGGGTGGCTCGGTTGGAATGGATCGCGCCACTGCGGATTACATGGGTATGCTGGCCACGGTCATGAATTCTTTGGCGCTGGGTGACACCATGAACAAGGCAGGATTGACTGCGCGGGTGATGTCGGCCATTGCCATTGAGCAAGTGGTAGAACCCTATGTCAGACCAAAAGCCTTGCAGTATCTCGAAGAAGGCAAGGTTGTCATTTTCGCGGCGGGTACCGGTAACCCATTTTTCACCACTGACACTGCGGCAGCTCTGCGTGGTGCAGAAATTGGTGCTGAAATTGTTCTGAAAGCTACCAAAGTGGACGGCGTTTACAGCGCGGATCCAAAAAAAGACCCTGCAGCCATTCGGTACAGCAAGATCTCATTTGACGACGCCATCTCGAAAAATCTTGGCATCATGGATGCAACTGCCTTTGCATTGTGTCGTGATCAAAAATTGCCTGTCAAAGTTTTTTCCATTTTCAAGCACGGTGCACTGCAGCGGGTTGTGATGGGCGAGGACGAAGGCACTTTGGTGCATGCCTGAGCGTGTCAAAATCTTGGTTTTAAAGACCCGTTGAACGTTGTGTGAGGATAAAACATGCCAATTGTTGAAGTCAAAAAAAATGCTGAATCCAAGATGGATCAGTCCATCGAGTCGTTTAAACACAATCTGACAAAAATTCGCACTGGTCGCGCCAATCCGGCTATTCTTGACACGGTTCACGTTGACTATTACGGCTCCATGGTGCCCATTAGTCAGGTCGCTAACGTGTCCTTACTCGATTCCCGGACGGTGAGTGTGCAGCCATGGGAAAAAGGCATGGGTGCCAAAATTGAAAAAGCTATTCGTGACAGCGACTTGGGTTTAAACCCCTCTTCAATGGGTGACTTGATTCGTGTGCCAATGCCTCCCATGTCAGAAGAGCGGCGCAAGGAACTTACCAAGCTGGTGCGAAATGAAGGCGAGAGCGCCAAAGTTGCCGTGCGCAATTTGCGCCGGGACGCGAATGAGACGGTGAAGAAGCTGGTCAAAGACAAGCTCGCATCCGAAGACGATCAGAAGCGCTGCGAAACCGACATTCAAAAAGTCACCGACAGACACATTCTGGCCATCGACCAACTAGTGGCCGGAAAAGAGCAAGACATCATGGCGGTCTAGCCAGACATGACCGTTAAGCAAGTGCCGTATCACATTGCCATCGTTATGGATGGCAATGGTCGGTGGGCCAATAAGCGGTATTTGCCTCGCATTGCCGGACACAAAGTGGGTGTCGATGCCCTGAAGCGTTGCGCCAAAGCATGTGATGCCCGCGGTGTGCGGGTGTTAACTGTCTTCGCGTTTTCTTCTGAGAACTGGCAACGTCCAAGTGACGAGGTGTCTGGTCTCATGGATTTATTTGCCATCGCGCTGGCACGCGAAGTGCCGGAACTCAATGCAGATGGTGTGCAACTCCGGTTTATCGGAGAGCGTCAGGGTTTGTCAGCCAGGGTGCTTAAAGGTATTGAACAGGCTGAAGCTGTGACTGCAACAAACACGCGCTTGGTGCTCAATGTTTGTTTCAATTACGGCGGGCGTTGGGACATTGTTCAGGCTGCGGCCAAACTTGCTGCACAAGGTATCCCTCCGACTGAGCAGTATTTGAGTCAGGCCATGGCTTTGGCGCATGTCCCTGACCCGGACCTGGTGATCCGTACGGGGGGTGAGATGCGCATCAGCAACTTTCTGTTGTGGCAGTCCGCCTATTCGGAGTTTGTATTTGTTGACACCCTGTGGCCTGATTTTGATGACGCGGCGCTGGGTGCTGCCATCGCATCCTTTGCCGGCCGTGAGAGACGGTTTGGTAAAACGTCGGACCAAGTTCAATTTGTCAATGCATCTGTAGTGGATTGACACGGACCATGCTTAAACAACGAATCATTACTGCGCTGGTGCTTTTGCTGCTGCTGCTGCCAGCGTTGTTTTACAACGAACCGTGGCCATTTTGCCTTTTGGCGCTCATTTTCATTGCAGCGGCGGCTTGGGAGTGGGCGAGGGCCAATGGCTGGAGCCAAGCTGTGTCCGTGGCGGCTGGCGGTGTGTGTTGTGTCGGCTGTGGTTTGATGTGGTGGCAAGGTTGGCTACTGCAAAGCATGCCGCGTCTGTGGCTGTTGGTGGGTGCGGCTTGGGTGCTTGGTGGCGCAATGATTTTGCGGGCAGGCGTGGCCGCATGGGCGACGCACTCCCGTTATTTGCGTCTGTTTATTGGGGTGACGGCATTGTCTTTGACCTGGTTGGCCGTCGGTCAAGCCAAAGTGATTGGGATCAATTTTCTTTTGTCGGTATTGGCTTTGGTGTGGACTGCCGATATTGCAGCGTATTTTGCCGGGCGTGCCTGGGGCGGGCGCTGGAGCCGAAGCAAGCTGGCGGCTTCCATAAGTCCAGGCAAGAGTTGGGAGGGAGTTTGGGGCGGCATGGCTGGTGTGATGGTGTTGGCATTGACTTGGCGCTACATCGACCTGGCAAGCGGGACGACTGTGCCCAGCTTGTATACCCACGTGGGTGACAAAGGACTTGTGTTGTTGATGATTGCGGCTATATTCATGGCCGCGATGAGTGTGGTGGGTGACCTGGTTGAATCCTTGGTCAAGCGCAGCGCCGGCATCAAGGACAGCAGCGGATTGCTACCTGGCCACGGTGGTGTGTTAGACCGGGTGGATGCGTTGTTGCCAACATTACCGCTGGCGATGATGCTGTATTCGTTATGAAAGATGACATGACTGACAAAAGCGGCTTGAAAAGGCAGCGCGTTGCCATTTTGGGGTCAACCGGGTCAATCGGCGTCAGCACCTTGGAAGTGATCGCGCTTCACCCTGAACGCTTTGATGTCTTTGCGCTTAGTGCTGCCACCCAAGTTGAAAAATTATTGGCTCAATGCGTGCAGTTCAGGCCTACATTTGCAGTGATGGCCAGCGAAGCACATGGCGTTGAACTGGCGCAAAAGTGCGCCGATCTCGGTCTGCCCACTCAAGTGCTTGGTGGTGCGACGGCCATCTCGGAGATCGCTCAGCATGAGTGTGTGGACACCGTCATGGCGGCCATTGTTGGCGCTGCAGGGTTGGCCTCTTGCCTGGCTGCCGCGCGTTCGGGCAAGCGCTTGTTGCTTGCCAACAAAGAAGCCCTGGTGGTTGGCGGCGATTATTTTCTGCAGGCTGTGGCCTCAGGTGGTGCCAAGTTGTTGCCGATTGACAGCGAGCACTCTGCGGTATTCCAGTCTTTGCCTGACGATGCCAATCTCTGGCCGGCGCAGATTAACAAGATCATCCTGACGGCTTCGGGTGGCCCCTTCCGGCGAAAGGATCCGGCGACTTTTGCCGACATCACGCCAGAACAGGCTTGCGCACACCCCAATTGGGTAATGGGACGAAAAATTTCGGTGGACTCTGCCACCATGATGAACAAGGCGCTGGAAGTAATCGAAGCGCGTTATCTTTTTGGTGTCGCCCCTGAACAAATCGAGGTGGTGATTCACCCGCAGAGTGTCATTCACTCCATGGTGCAGTACCGTGATAACTCTGTCATTGCCCAATTGGGCACGCCTGATATGAAGGTGCCGATTGCCTATGGACTGTCCTGGCCACACCGCATGACTTCGGGTGCGTCTGCACTGGATTTCAAGGCCATGGCTGACCTGTCGTTTGAGTCGCTTCAGGCGCATGGCCATGCCGAGCGATTTCCGGGCCTCATGCTGGCGTGGTCGGTGCTTGAGGCTGCACCGGGCAGCACAGCCGTGCTCAATGCAGCCAATGAAATTGCGGTGGAAGCTTTTCTTGCGCGTCAGATTCGCTTTGATCATATTCACGCCGTGAACCTTGAGACACTGGCCGCTGTCTGCCCAGCGTCGCTTCATTCGCTGGAAGATTTGCTGGCGCTTGATGAGCAGTCCCGTGCGGCAGCGCGAGAAGCTGTCTCGCGCCTGGGTGTGTGACGCCGATTCATCCAATCTCGCCATGTTGACCTTACCCGCGTTCGTTCTGGCGATTGCCTTGTTGATTGCGGTGCATGAGTATGGGCACTACCGCATGGCTTTGGCTTGTGGTGTGAAGGTGCTGAGATTTTCCATAGGTTTTGGCAAACCACTTTATTGTTGGCAGTCAAAAAGTTCATCGACCGAGTTTGTGTTGGCGCTATTTCCGCTGGGTGGCTATGTCAAGATGCTCGATGAGCGAGAAGCCCCCGTGGCGCCTGAACTGCGGCACCTGGCTTTTAACACACAACCCTTGCTCAGACGCGTGTTGATTGTTGCGGCAGGCCCAGTGGCCAACCTTGGCTTGGCTGTGCTGCTTTATGCCTGCGTAAACTGGACGGGCATAGAGCTGCCAGCTCCCGTGTTGAGTGCGCCAAGTGCGGGATCACTGGCCAGTCAGGCGGGGGTGACTGGCGGTGAAAGGGTGGTTCGGGCAGGTGTCGACGGGCATGATTTGGATGACGTTCAGTCTTTTGAGGATGTGCGCTGGGCGATCACGCGTGGCAGCCTGGAAGGCGATGATGTTCGCCTGGTGTTGGCGGCGCCCAATGCGCAAGAACGTGAAGCGGTGTTGGCGTTATCCCAGTTGCCACGTGCCGAGGTAGATGCCCAACTTTTTTCCAGGATTGGCGTGGTCGCGCCGTTCAGTCGCCCATTGATTGGACAGACGGTTGTCGATGGCGCCGCAGCGCGTGCCGGTTTGCTGGATGGCGACGAGGTGCAAAGTGTGAACGGACAGCGTGTCGTCGACGGTCAGCAGTTGCGGCAGTTGATCCGTCAATCTGGGGCGAACGGGGTACCTGATTCTCAAGTTTGGCAGGTTCTTCGTAGCGGTAAGGTGCTTGACATCACCGTGCTGCCCCAGGTGGTGACTGAAGGTGGGGTGACCATGGGCCGCATTGGTGCGTATGTGGGGGCTCGCCCGCTGATGGTCACGGTGCGTTATGGTGCGCTGGACGGTGTTTGGCAAGCCCTTTTGAAGACCTGGGATGTGTCGGTATTGACACTCAAGATGATGGGCAAAATGGTCATCGGCGAGGCATCCCTCAAGAACATCAGTGGGCCATTGACTATTGCTGACTACGCAGGCAAATCTGCAGGTTTGGGATTGACGCAATATTTGATTTTTTTGGCGTTGATCAGTGTCAGTCTGGGAGTTTTGAACCTGCTTCCCTTGCCTGTTCTGGACGGCGGACACCTGATGTATTATCTTTGGGAAGGGTTAACCGGCAAACCAGTCTCCGAGGTTTGGATGGAACGACTCCAACAGGGCGGTATTGCTGTTTTGATGCTCATGATGTCAATTGCCCTATTCAATGATATTTCCCGTTTGTTTGCTTTATGAGGGAAGGCGCCCTTGGTGCCCCTGATTAGTTTTTTGGTTTTTAAAAAATGCAACTTAATCGTTTTCGTCTCAATACGCTTTCTACGCTGGTGTCCTTGGTTTTTGTAGCTCAATCGGCATGGGCTGTTGACGCTTTTACGGTGCGTGACATCCGCATTGAAGGCTTGCAACGGGTTGAACCGGGTACTGTGTTTGTGTCTATGCCCGTGCAGGTGGGTGACACCTACGATGACGACAAGGGTTCTGCGGCCATTCGCGCCCTGTTTGGTTTGGGTCTGTTCAAAGACGTGCGCATCGAAGTCAACGGCGATGTGTTGGTGGTGGTGGTGGAGGAGCGACCGACAGTGGCCAGTGTGGAGTTTGTAGGTACCAAGGAATTTGACAAGGATGTTCTTGTCAAGTCCTTGCGTGATATCGGCTTGGCGGATGGCAGGCCCTTTGACAAAGCACAACTTGACCGTGCCGAGCAAGAACTCAAACGCCAGTACATCAACCGCAGTCTTTACGCCGCTCAGGTGGTGACCACGGTCACACCGATTGAGCGCAACCGCGTGAATCTGACCTTCACGGTGACCGAAGGCGAGCCAGCCAAAATCAGTGAGATCCATATCGTTGGCAACAAGGTGTTTGACGAATCCAAGCTGCGCAAGCTGTTTGATCTGGACACTGGTGGTTGGTTGAGCTGGTACACCAAGTCCAACAGATATTCACGCGCCAAACTCAACGCAGACATTGAAACCCTGCGGTCTTACTACCTGACGCGCGGCTACCTTGAGTTCAAGGTGGACTCGACCCAAGTGGCGATCCTGCCCAACAAGACTGACATTGGCATCACCATCAACGTCACCGAAGGTGAGCGCTTTGTGGTCAGCAGCGTCAAACTGGCAGGCAACTACCTCGGAAAAGACGATGAGTTCAAGTCACTGGTGGCAATTCGCCCGGGGGAGGCTTACAACGCTGACGAAGTCGCTAAAACCACCAAGGCTTTCACTGACTATTTTGGTAATTTTGGCTACGCATTTGCACGGGTTGAGGCTAAGCCTGAGGTTGATCGCACAAACAACCGTGTCGCACTTGTGCTGCAGGCCAACCCCTCGCGGCGCGCTTATGTGCGCAATATCAATGTGGCTGGCAACACCCGCACCCGCGATGTGGTCGTGCGGCGCGAATTCCGCCAGTTGGAGGCCTCTTGGTACGACGGTGACAAAATTCGTGTGTCGCGTGACCGCGTTGATCGCTTGGGCTATTTTGGTGATGTCGCCATTGAAACCCAGGAGGTGGCAGGGTCACCTGACCAGGTCGATCTGACCATCAATGTGAGCGAGAAACCCACTGGCAGCCTGAGTTTGGGGGCAGGTTATTCAAGCGGCGACGGTCTGGGACTGTCGTTTGGCTTGAAACAGGAAAACGCGTTTGGTTCAGGAAATTCGCTGGGCATTCAAGTGAACACCAGCAAGATCAACCGTGTGGTGGTGCTGAACACCACCGATCCGTATTTCACGGAGGACGGTGTGTCCCGTACTTATGACCTGTATCACAAGACCAGCAGCCCGTACCAAGACCAAGACTATTACCAGTTGGTGACCTCTGGTGGAAGTGTGCGTTTTGGCGTGCCATTCTCAGAAACCGACACCGTGTTTTTTGGTGCGGGCCTTGAAAACACAAAAATTGTCCCAGGCACCTTGCTGCCCACTTTGTATCAGGCGCACATCAATGAATATGGCACTTCAAGTCTGGCTGTGCCATTCACTGTAGGCTGGGCGCGTGACAGTCGTGACAGTTCGCTGGCACCCACCGATGGCCGTTTTCAACGTGCCAACGCCGAGTGGTCTTTTGCTGGTGATGTCAGGTACCTTCGGGCCACTTACCAGTACCAGCAATTCGTGCCTTTGAGCAAACAGTACACTGCTGCGTTCAATGCAGAACTGGGCTTGGGAAGCGCTACGGGTGGCAAGTCTTACCCTGTCTTCAAAAACTTTTATGGCGGTGGACTTGGGTCAGTTCGGGGTTTTGAGCAGGGCAGTCTCGGGCCCAAGGATATCAGTGGCACCGTGGTGGGTGGCTCACGCAAACTCAATATCAACATGGAAGTCCTGACGCCGTTCCCTGGCGCCGGCAACGACCGAACCTTGCGTATGTATGGCTTTTTCGATGTGGGTATGGTGAGTGGACCAGATGCAGGCTTGGCAATCAACGCAGATGCAAACAATTTGCGCTCGTCCGTGGGCGTCGGGATCAGCTGGATTTCTCCGGTGGGGCCGTTGCGTTTGGCGTTCGCCAAACCGATTCGCAAGTTTGATGGCGATAAAATCCAGGCCGTGCAATTTCAAATCGGGACCAGTTTCTAATGAACTACTTTTTACGTCAGTTGTCTGCTGCAGTCGTTTTTGGGCTTAGCCTGTCTGCAGTGCAGGCGCAGGAGGTTCGTCTGGGTTTTGTCAGCACCGATCGTGTGTTGAAGGAGGCCAGCACTGCCAAGGCCGCACAAACGAAACTTGAGCAGGAGTTCTCCAAGCGGGAAAAAGAGTTGGTGGACCAAGGTGCCAACATCAAATCGATGGCTGACAAGTTTGAGCGTGAAGCGCCCACTTTGCCGGAAACCCAGCGACAAGCCCGCCAAAAGCAATTGCTTGAGCAAGACCGCGACTTCCAGAGAAAGCGTCGCGAATTTCAGGAAGACCTGAATGCGCGCAAAAACGAAGAACTGCAACTGGTCATCCAGCGCGCCAACAAGGTCATCAAAGAAATAGCTGTGGCTGAAAAGTATGACTTTGTTTTTCAGGATGCGGTTTACGTTAACCCCAAACATGACATCACCGACAAAGTGATCAAGGCGCTCAATGCGCCTGCCAAGTAACCTGATTCTTAAGGCTGGCGGCGCGTGTCCCTGCGTTTGGCATCCATTGTTGAGGCATTGGGCGGCGAGTTGCATGGAGATTCAACGCTGTTGATTGACGGTCTCGCGCCGCTTGAAAGTGCGCAGGCGGGGCAGCTCAGTTTTCTCAGTCACCCTAAATACCAGGCGCAGTTGGCGCATTCGCTCGCCGGATGCGTGGTCGTCAGTCCGCAATTTCAAGCGCAAGCTTGTGCGCGGGGCGCATGTATCGTCACGGATCAGCCCTACCTTTACTTTGCCCGCCTGACTCAACTCTGGAAAAAGAGTTTGCCCGCCGCACACCAGCCGCTGGTTCATCCCACCGCCGTCATTGACCCCCACGCCAGTATTCACCCAAGTGCAAAAATTGGCGCGTTGTGCGTGATCGAGGCTGGGGCAGTGATCGGTGCTGACACCGAACTCAAGTCACGCGTCACGTTGGGCGAACGGTGCACCGTGGGAGAGCGTTGCCTCATTCACCCGGGCGTGGTGATTGGGGCGGACGGTTTTGGTTTTGCACCCAACGCGGGGATCTGGGAAAAAATTGAACAACTTGGTGCGGTACGCATCGGCAACGATGTGGAGATTGGTGCCAACACCTGCATCGATCGTGGTGCCCTGCAAGATACGGTGATTGAAGATGGCGTAAAACTGGACAACCTGGTGCAGATTGGTCACAACGTGCATGTGGGTCAGCACACCGCCATGGCGGGGTGTGCAGGGGTGGCTGGCAGCGCGACGATTGGCGCACATTGCACTGTGGGAGGAGGCGCCATTGTGCTGGGCCACCTGACGCTGGTTGATGGAGTCAACATCTCGGCGGCTTCTGTCGTCACCCGCTCACTTCACACCCCTGGCCACTATACCGGCTTGTTCCCGATCGACGAGAACGCGGCATGGGAAAAAAATGCGGCGTCGCTCAAGCAGCTTGCCCACTTGCGCGAGCGTATCCGCACATTGGAAGCGCTGGTTAAGGCCAGCCAAGAGACTGAATAAGGAAAAACAAATGGACATTCACCAAATTCTCAAGCAATTGCCGCACCGTTACCCGTTTTTGCTGGTTGATCGGGTGTTGGAAATTAACAAGGGTAAAACCATCAAGGCGCTGAAGAATGTCACCATCAACGAGCCTTTTTTCCAGGGTCACTTTCCGCATCGGCCGGTGATGCCGGGCGTGTTGATGCTTGAAGCGCTGGCGCAGGCGGCCGCCTTGTTGGCGTTTGATGCGCTGGACACCTCACCCACGGACGACATGGTGTATTACTTTGCCGGCATTGATGGCGCGCGCTTCAAACGGCCGGTGGAGCCCGGTGACCAACTGATTCTGGACGTGGAACTGTTGCGCATGAAAGCCGGCATCTTCAAATTCAAGGCGCGCGCCCTCGTGGCTGGTGATCTGGCCGTTGAGGCTGAACTCACTTGCGCCATGCGCAAAATTGGTTGAGGAGGCACGCTTGACAGCCATTCACGCTACCGCCATTGTTGACCGAGCTGCCGAACTCGACAGCTCGGTCACGGTTGGGCCCTACACCGTGATTGGCCCCCACGTCAAAATCGGTGCGGGTACCACCGTCGGCCCCCACACTGTGATTGAAGGTCACACCACGATCGGTCAAGACAACCGTATTTTCCAGTTCACGTCGCTGGGAGCCATTCCTCAAGACAAAAAATATGCGGGTGAGCCGTGTGAACTGGTCATTGGTGACCGCAACACGATCCGTGAGTTTTGCACCTTCAACATCGGCTCACCCGGTGACGTGGGTGTGACCCGTGTGGGTAATGACAACTGGCTGATGGCTTACGTTCACCTCGCGCACGACTGTCAGGTTGGCAACAACACCATTTTTGCGAACAATGCCCAATTGGCAGGTCATGTGCAGGTGGGCGATTGGTCCATTTTGGGTGGTTTCACTGTCGTGCATCAATTTGTCCGTATTGGTGCCCATAGCATGACGGCCATGTGCACACTGTTGTTTGCCGACCTGCCACCGTTTGTGATGTGTCAGGGTCAACCGGCCGCAGCACGCTCAATGAACTTTGAAGGCTTGCGTCGTCGGGGTTTTTCACCTGAGCGAATCAGTGCCGTCAAGGCCATGCACAAGGCCTTGTACCGTGATGATTTGACCTTGCAAGTGGCGCGAGAGCGCATCGCGGATTTAGGTAAAACTTACCCTGAGTCCTTGCCCGATGTGGAGATGATGCTCTCATTTTTGGATCAATCATCGCCTCAGCGCGGCATTGTTCGCTAACTTGACAGTCGGTGCATGATGCGCGTAGCGCTGGTGGCAGGTGAAACTTCTGGCGACTTGCTGGCAGGGCTGCTGCTGGACGGGCTCAAACAGCGCTGGCCTGATCTTGAGGCGGCGGGCATTGGCGGCCCACAGATGGCACAACGCGGCTTTCAGGCCTGGTGGCCGCATGACAAACTGGCGGTGCATGGTTTTGGCTGGGAGGTGCTGCGCCGCTATCGGGAGATTGTGGGTATCCGCTGCCAGCTCAAGAAACGGTTGTTGCAAAACCACCCGGATGTTTTCATTGGCGTCGATGCACCCGACTTCAACCTTGATTTAGAGGCTGATCTGAAAGCGCAGGGCATCAAGACCGTGCATTTTGTCTGCCCCTCCATCTGGGCCTGGCGGCCTGAGCGGGTGGAGAAGATCAAGCGCAGCGTGGACAGTGTGCTGTGTATTTTTCCGTTTGAGCCCGCCTTGCTTGCGGCACATGGCATCGCTGCCACCTTTGTCGGGCATCCGCTGGCAAATGTGATCCCGATGCAGGCGGACAAATCTGCCGCCCGCGCCCTGCTCGGTTTGGCGGCTGAAGACCGTGTCGTCGCTGTGTTGCCGGGCAGTCGGGAGTCTGAAATCAACCATCTGGCTTTTAGATTCTTTGAGGCTGTAGCCCTTATTAAACAAGCGCAACCAGCTACTAAATTCATAGTACCTGCGGTGCCTGCCCTGAAAGCCAGAATTGAGGCTGCAGCCCTTGCCAGCGGCGTGGCTCATGCCGTGCAGGTGCTCACTGGCCAATCACACACCGCGTTGGCGGCGTGTGATGTCACCCTGATTGCCAGCGGCACCGCCACGCTGGAGGCGGCGCTGTTCAAGCGTCCGATGGTGATTGCGTACCGCATGGGGGCGTTGTCCT
>JBBQZG010000057.1:0-17918 GCA_038207945.1 Burkholderiales bacterium | reverse complement strand
TAAGGCGTGGAAAACACCTCCAGGCACCCAGTGGCGTTGGCGGCGATCAACTGGCCGTTGGTGGCCGCCATGGCGGCATCAATGGCGTAGCGTGCGCCCAGTGCTTCACCACAACCTTGGCAGGCGCGGTGACCGGAATTGAGGGAGTTGCTTCGTCCGGCACCCGCCTGCACACTGCGCTGCTCTGGCGAAAGCAGGCGGTTGCCTACGGTGAAGGTGCCGGTCTGGTAAAACTTGACCAATGACTGTTCCATGATGTTTGTTCCGTCAGTTGGGTTTTAGACGACTTGCGTTCCGGCATTGCCCATGTCACGCAAAATACCTTCGGCGATGGGGCCGGAGCGGCGCTGGGATTTTTCACGTTCCAGCACCCGGTTGACCACCGCCCAGTCCAGATCCATAAAGGTCAGCAATTCAAGCTTGTCGGCAATCGCATCCAGCAGCAATTTGTGCACCGATGTTTTGGTGATGGGCCGTCCACCCAAACCCGCCACCACCGTCAACACCGGCTGTGGGCGGTTCCGCACGGCACTGCGCACATCGCGCGACACGATGCCGCCAATTCCCACGGCAAAACACTTCTCGATGACCACGATGCGTTTGGCGTTGGCCGTGGCATCACGAATGGCGGAAATCGGGAACGGGCGGTAAGAGGTGATGCCCAACACCCCCACCTTGACGCCCTCGGCACGCAAATCGTCCACCGTGTCCTTGATGGTGCCCAGCACCGACCCCAGGGCAATCACAATGGTGTCAGCGTCATCGGTCTGGTAGGTCTTGATCAAGCCACCCGAGTCACGTCCGAACTCTTTCTTGAATTCTTCAGCAATCTGCGGAATGAGGTCCAGCGCCTGCATCTGCTTGGCATGCGCCAGGTAACGCACCTCGGTAAACGCCTCGGGGCCGACCATGGCACCAATCGTGACGGGATCATTCGGGTCCAGCACCTGGCGTGGCTCATAGGGCGGCAAAAACCGGTCAACTTGCGCCTGATCCGGCATATCGACCCGCTCATAGGCGTGCGTCAGAATGAAACCGTCCATGCACACCATCACCGGCAATGACAGCTCTTCTGCAATCTTGAAAGCCTGAATGTGCAGGTCAAGCGCCTCCTGATTGGTTTCGGCAAAAATCTGCAGCCAGCCCGCATCGCGCATGCTCATGCTGTCAGTGTGGTCGTTCCAGATGTTGATGGGTGCGCCAATGGCCCGATTCGCCACCGTCATCACGATTGGCAGCCCCAGGCCGGAGGCGTTGTACACCGCCTCTGCCATGAACAACAGCCCCTGGCTGGCGGTGGCCGTATAAGACCGTGCCCCGGCGGCTGATGCGCCAATCGCCACGCTCAGGGCGGCAAATTCAGACTCGACATTGATGAACTCGCACGGCGTCAACTCACCCGACTTCACCATCTCGCCCAGGCCTTCCACGATGTGGGTTTGCGGGGAAATCGGGTAGGCACAGATCACTTCCGGGCGGCTCAGCGCCACAGCCTTGGCTACGGCGTGCGAGCCTTCGCACTGTTCAAGCATGTTGGGTCTCCTCGGCTTCCTGGTTCATGACAAGCTGGTAAGCCTCTCTGGCTGCGGCCTTGTTGCCAGCCGCCACAGCACCCTTGAATTTATCGTCAATGGCGCGCTCGACGGCGTCCAGCGAAATCAAGCCCGTCAGGGCAGCAAACGCGCCCAGCAGGGGCACATTGGGCACGGCACGGTTCACATGCTTCATGGCGAGCTCCGACGCTGGCACGGTCAACAAATGCGCCGGATTGAACCCTTTGACAAACTCACCCAGCCCCATTTCTTGAAAACTTCGGGTGGTATTGATCAGAATGAAACCGTCTTTTTTGAGACCACCGAACACATCCACCTGGTGCAGCAGCGTGGGGTCCTGGATGATGATGGCATCGGGCTGCATGATGGGTTCGCGCAGGCGAATCTCACGGTCGTCCATGCGGCAAAAAGCCACCACTGGCGCACCCGTGCGCTCAGAGCCAAAACTGGGAAATGCCTGCGCGTGGCGGCCTCCCAAAAACGCAGCGATGGACATCATCTCTGCACCCGTGACAACCCCTTGGCCGCCACGTCCGTGAATACGAACCTGAAACATGTGTGTCTCCTCAAATCTTGCCTCACCAGACAGGCGATGTGTCCGTGGCCATTTTTTTCATCAAGGCGAATAGTGAACCAGCCGCAAAAACCAGTTTTGACGTAGATCAACCTATTGCATCGTCAAGGCAAGTTGAAGCCTGACGTTACAAATCCATGATGTGAATCAAATCCCCAAACGCCAGGTGTGCGTATGCTTCGCGCAATATTTTTAGAAGGAATTTGGTATGCCCACGCTGCAATGGACCGACTCGCTGACGCTAGGATTACCTGTGATGGACGACATCCACCACGAATTTGTTGACCTGTTGGCCAAAGTTGTCAGTGCCCCGGACGACGCGCTGCTGCCGCTGTGGCGCGAACTGGTAGCCCACACCGACGACCACTTCGCCCGCGAAGACCGCTGGATGAAAGCCACCGGCTTCTCCAGCACCAACTGCCACACCACCCAGCACCAGGTGGTGCTGCAAGTGATGCGTGAGGGAGACAGACGCGGCACCGCAGGTGACTTGGTCGTGGTGCGGCAAATGGCAGACGAACTGGGCGGCTGGTTTCCCATGCACGCTCAGGCCATGGATGCGGCATTGGCGCTGCACCTGCGCGGGGTGGGTTACGACGAGAAAACCGGCGCGGTCAACATGCCGCAAGCGCTGCCCGCAGAGACCATTCACGGTTGTGGCGGCCCAACATGCTCACCCGATGAGGCGCCAGCCAAAGAACAGGCTGTCGCCGTCTGAACTTGATCAAAACACCGCCCATCCTTCAATCCCAGACGTCCCCAAAAGGGCAATCGCAGCGCCAGGGCGTTGAGGTCAATGCCAAAATTCAGACCCAGCACATTGAATTCCAGTCCTTCTTGCACCCCCACGCTCACGCCAAGCAAGCCCAGCAGGCCGATTTGCAGACCCGAGCCGGAAGACGACACCCCCACCGGGTTCGTCAACGGCCTGTAGTCCTTGCCGATGGCATTGGCTGGCAGGTCAAGCTTGAGCGCCGGCACCTGTCGTCCGATGTGTGCCAGGAAAGTGTTGCTGTTGGGGCCAGGGTAACTGCGGTATTCGTCGGCGTGGGGGTAGCTGGCCACGGCGGCTTCGATCGCATCGATCATGGATTGGGCGCCTTGACCCTGGTGGTCCACCAAAAGCTCAGGGGTCGACCCGTACCAGAGCCCGTCCGGTACGGCGTAATTGCGCTGCACCACCCGGGGCGCACGCCAGCCAACTACGTCATAACGGGTGTAGGCCGTGTCGCCCTTGCGCTTGTAGATGATCCAGGGGTGCAGCGCAAAGAAACCCCGCCAACCATAAGTTGGCGCGGCATAGACCTGAACGATGGCCAAGTCGGCCAACCGCACCGGGTCTGGCGCGATGCCGGCGGAGTGTCTGGGCGCGTTGGCCCAGCCCTTGCTGGGGACTGCCGGGCTCTGAAAACTGTTTTGCGCAAGCCCAGCTTGAGCCACACAGACAAAACAGGCCACAAGGCCGGTGCGCACATCGTGAGATAGATTATTCACAGTGGTTCATTATCCAAGGCGGCAGTGAAGCTCCGGGGAAAAAACACTACATTTTCTATAGCTAATACCCGATGCAAAACATGAGCTTCAGCCTTATTTCTTTCATTTTTATGTTGCCAAAAATGGCCAGCCTTGATGACCTGGCGGCCATTCACACGCCGCTCACCACCTGGCTGCGCCCTGCGTGTTTGGCGCAATACATCAGTTGGTCAGCACGGGCCAGCATGGCTTCCACACTTTCGCGTTGACGATAACTCGTCACGCCAATGCTGACCGTCACCTCGATCAAAGCCCCCTCAAATGGCACGGGTGTGGCCGCGATTGAGCGGCACAAGCGCTGCGCCAGCAGCACGGCCCCATCGCAATTCATGGATGGCATGAAGACCATAAACTCTTCGCCACCGTAGCGGCAAACCATGTCGGTTTTTCGCACCAGTTCCAGGCATCGCAGGACAAATTCGCGCAGCACGGCATCGCCCGCGGCATGACCAAACTGGTCGTTGACATTTTTAAAATGGTCAAGGTCCAACATCAGCACCGACAGGGTCTCGCCGCCGCGGGCAATCCGTTGGCATTCCGTCGCAAGCGCATCAAACAGGTAGCGGCGGTTGAAGGCACCCGTCAACGCGTCCGTCACTGACATTTCCTTTAACTGGTCATTGGCTGCCTCCAATTCACGAGTTCGCTCCTGCACACGCTGGTCCAGCAACGCATGGCTCGACTGCAACTCGGCCAGATAGTGCTGACGCTCCCCAAAGGCGCGCGACATGGCCGTGAACCAGGGCAGCCAAATGCCGGGCACTTTGGGCTGAGCTGGCGGCTGCGTGCCGGCGGCGCCGTGCGCGACAAAATCAGCAATCTGCAGCGCCGGCGACACATACATGCGCCACAGCGCATACTGAATCACAACGTAGCCGATCACCAGCACCAGCAGCAAGTAAAAATTGTAGGCAAAGGCTCGGGCAACACGTGCGTTCACGGTGGCTTGTGGCAGTTCAAACAGGATGGTCCACCGCGGGTCCTCGAGGCGGGTGGAGAACACCAGTTCATTGCCGATGCGCAAGCCTTGCAAGGGAGGCTGCCCGACCACCCCGCGCGATGCCGGCGGTAACACGTCTGCCAGCAACTTGATCCCGGTAGAACCTGCGGCCGTTTTCCCAGACCGATCGCCCAGGATTTGGCCTTGCGCATTGGAGATGGTCAAAACGCCTTCAGGGTCGGGGAATTGACGCAAAAAGACATTTAAAAAATCAAGTTGCAGATCGGTTGCCACGATGCCCACAAATTCATTGCCCCAATACACCGGTGCACCATGCGACACCATCAGCCCCGCCCCACCCTGATCCAGATATGCCTGGGTCCAATAGGGTTGCCGCTTGGGATTGTTCTCTGGCAAACCGGCTGTGGCCACCTCCAAAGTCCAGGAATGCGCCAGAAAGCTGGAAATATGGGGTTCCTCCGCAAGAAAATCCTTCTTTGACATCCAGGGGGCAACGACCAACAAATCCTTGGCGGCGGCATTGAAATATGTCCAGCGCAGAAAATCTGAGGTTTTCAAGCCATCCCCCACACGGTCAAGCAAAGCCACACCCATATCAAGATTGGACGGTGCGCCACCGGCACGCGGCTGCTTTGCGGAGCTGAGCGCCAACATCTGCCCCAAGCGCTGCTCCGGCGGCCACGCGGCCCGTGCGTCAAGGCTGATCTCAGCGTCGCTGATCAAGGGGTGTGCCGTGCCGAGCGTCTTTGGAAACAGATGGGCCCTTGCATCGGGCGCATTGTTGGGGAAATTGTTGGCCCAACTGCTCAGTTGCGTGATTTCGCCAGAGGCCGCCTTGATGATGAACTTGAGGTTCACAGCGCTTTCCTGAACCCGCTGGTTGATCAGATTCACCTCAATGGCGTACTGACGTTGCCATCCAATCCAGAAAATCCCGCTGACCACAAGCACAAAGATGACTGTGCCAAGGCTGATGATGCGCAGGTAAAAACGGGTCAACAAACCAGCCCCCGAAATTTTGGCGCTTGCGACTTGATCTATCGGCTTGAATTGAAGATTCACAAGAAGTTGCTCTGTTGGAGCGCATGCTGCCCATCGACACATGGTGTGTCTGACTTGCCATGCAGAAACCACATTATCGTTGCCAACGACGCCCAGAGGAATCCCCCATTCAGGGGATATTGGGGCCATGGGTGTGACCTCAGGTCATCCAACAATGCTATTTATTTAAGAGCTACTTACCCTTATTAAATAAGGGCTACGAACCGATTTATTATAAATTAATCAAGCAGTGCCGCATACACCATGTCACGAAACAACATGCGGTAATACTCGCGCTGGTTCGGCGCTTGCAGCATCAAAATGCCAAACAGGTCCAACGCGGGGTCGACAAAAAACGTGGTGCCCGCCAAGCCACCCCAGAAATAGGTGCCCACCGAGCCCGGCACCGGGGCCACACCCAAATGCTTGCGCACGGCAAAGCCCAATCCAAACCCGTGCCCGGCCGGCAGCAGCGAACGTGAGCCGGCACTGAACACCCCAATGTCGCCCAGGTGGTCCGTGGTCATGAAATCGACCGTGCGTGGACCCAGCAGACGCACACCAGCGAGCTCGCCGCGGTTCAGCATGAACTGCAAAAACCGCGCATAGTCCATCGCGGTCGATGTCAAGCCGCCACCACCCGAGGCCAATGCGGCATCTTCACGCACATCAATCACGCGCATTTGCACGCCGCCATCAGGGTCTCGTGCAAAGGGTTCAGCAATGAGTTCATGGTGCTGTGTCTGCACATGAAAGGCCGTGTGCGGCATGCCCAGCGGGTCAAAAATGCGCTCTTGCAAAAAAGCTTGCAGCGTCTGGCCAGACACCACCTCAATCACCCGCCCCAGCACATCGGTGGCGCGGCTGTATTCAAACGCGGTGCCAGGCTCAAAGATCAACGGCAAGCCGGCGAGCTGCTGCGTGAACTCGCTTAAGGCACGCTCACGTGAGCCGATGCGCAGTTGGGTGTACTGGCGTTGCACCGGCGTGCTGCCTAAAAACTCGTAGGTCATGCCCGCGGTGTGGCGCAACAAGTCATGCAGGGTGGCGGCCTGGCGCACGGGCTGCAACTGCACTGCGCCATCGGCCAGGGTGGCCACTTGCTGGGCCGCAAACTCGGGCAAATGGCGTGCCACCGGGTCATTGAGCAGCAGCTTGCCTTCTTCCATGAGCATCATGACCGCCACCGAAACAATCGGTTTGGTCATGGAGTAGATACGAAAGCGTGCGTCACGGTGCATTGCACTGCCGGTGACCGGGTTAAGCTGGCCGACGCTGTCAAACAACGCCACCTGGCCATGCCGCGCGACCACCGCCACCGCGCCAGGCAGGCGCTTCTTGTTGACCTCGCCTTGCAGCGCATCCATGAGGCGCTGCAAGCGCTGCGGGCACAGACCGACTTTCTCTGGAGAAACAGGTTTCAGAGTCATATCAATTTAATAGCTGTCAGCGCTTATATTTATTGGTCTAGGGGTTAAAAACGCATCAAACATGACGGATGCGCGCCAAGGCCGCGCCGTCAGCCAGTGCTTTAAGCTTGGCCAGCACAATGTCACGGTTCATGGGTGCCATGCCGCAATTGGTGCAAGGGAACAGTCGGTGCTTGGGCACGTATTGCAGGGCTTTGCCAATGGTCTCAGCCACTTGCTCAGGGGTTTCAACCTGGTCGCTGGCAACGTCAATCACACCCACCATCACGTCTTTGCCAGCCAGCAGGGCCATCAGGTGCGGCGGTACATGGGAGTGGTAACACTCCAGGCTCACCTGGCCGATGCTGCTGGCGGCAAGTGCTGGAAAAATCGCCTCGTAGTGCCGCCACTCCTGGCCCAATGTTGCCTTCCAGTCGAGGTTGGCCTTGATGCCGTAGCCATAACAAATGTGCACAGCCGTGGTGCAGGAAAGACCACGCGCCGCACGCTCCAGGGCCTGCACGCCCCAAGTTGCGGCGTCTTTCAAATAGACATTGAAGGCGGGCTCGTCAAATTGGATGATGTCAACACCGTCGGCCTGCAAGGCCAGTGCTTCCTGGTTCAACAAGTCGGCAAAAGCCATGGCCATGTCGACCTTGTTGCCATAAAAACGGTCAGCCACGGTGTCGACAATCGTCATCGGGCCGGGCAGCGTGAACTCGATCTTTTTGCGCGTGTGGACGCGCAGCAACTGGGCCTCCATGGCATGCACCCGGCCTTTGAGCTTGAGCGGTGCCACCACTTGCGGTACTTGGGCATCGTAGCGACCATCACGGATGCTCATGGTGACCTTGTGCTCAAAATCAATGCCTTCCACCTGCTCCAGAAAGCCATGCACAAAGTGCTGGCGCGCCTGTTCACCATCACCAATGATGTCCAGCCCGCGGCGTCCTCCTGCAGTTTGATCCACAGCAGCGTGGCGTCGCGCTTGGCCTGAAGCAGCTCATCCCCCTGGGCCCCCCACTGCGGCCAGAGTGTTTGCGTTTCGACCAGCCAGGTGGGCTTGGGCAAGCTGCCAGCAATCACGGATTCATACATTCAACGCTCCTCGTTGTGATGGGGTACGGCATGCTATCGCAGCGTCTCAGGCATTGGACCCGTCATGGGCATAGTCCGGCAAGCGGGCGCCGCAGTGGCGGCAAAAATTGGCGTCAGGCATGTGGCCTTCGGTCAGACATTCCTGGCAGGTACGGGTGGTGGTGGGCGTTCTGCGTGCGTAAGTCATCTCGGCCGTGACGATGCCGGTCGGCACGGCCAGCGTGCCCCAGCCGAGCAGCATCATGGCTGAGGCAATCAGCCGCCCAACATCAGTTTTGGGCGTGATGTCGCCAAAGCCTACCGTGGTCATGGTAGTGATGGCCCAGTACACCGAGGTCGGAATGCTGGTGAAACCATTGGCTGGGCCTTCCACCACGTACATCAGTGTGCCAATCACCAGCACGATCATCATCACTGCCGCCAGAAACACCATGATTTTGCGGCGGCTGGCCCGCAGCGCCTGGCCTATCGCCTGATATTCCGTGACATAGGCGGTCAGCTTGAAGATCCGAAACACCCGCAGCAACCGCAAAATGCGCACATCAATCAGCACACCCACTTCGGGCACCAGCAACGCCAGATAAGTGGGCAACAGCGCCAGCAGGTCAACCACGCCGTAAAAACTCAGGACATAGCGCATGGGGTGCCGTACACAGGCCAGGCGCGCAATGTATTCAAGGGTGAACATCAGGGTAAAAAGCCATTCAAGCAGCGTCAGCTCAAAGTGAAAACGTTGGCTGATGCCGTTCACACTGTCGGCCATGACCACCGCCACACTGGTCAGAATGACCGCAATCAGCAACTGGTCAAAGCGGCGGCCAGCGCGGGTGTCGGCTTCGAAAATCACCGTATAAAACTGCAAACGCCAGCCGGTCAGGGGCTTGCCGAGCACATCTGCTTTGGTATTCGCCATCAATCAATTTCCTAAAGTCGATTTGCCATCAGTCATGGCTTCAATCATGCGCGCCATCATGGCACGCTTGCTGCTTGTATTTTCAGGGCAAGCGAATCAAATGAAGTGATGAACGAATTGCATAAAGTTCGAGCGTAAACCCGTGTGTGCTGCACATTCGTGCACTGTTAAAGTGCCGAACGTGTTGATTTTGCAATTTTGTCCATCAACATTTGAATGTTTTATTTTTTCAACTGGAGTCAAAACCCATGCGCATGCGCAATCTGAAAACACTGGCTATTCTGGCAGCCGCTCTCGGTACCTTGGCAGCCCTTCCTGCTCACGCCGGCAAAACCCTTGACGGCATCAAGGCCCGCGGCCAAGTGGTGTGCGGTGTGAATACTGGCCTGGCCGGTTTTGGTGCAGCCGACTCAGCGGGCAAATGGAGTGGTCTGGACGTGGACATGTGCCGCGCCATGGCGGCTGCCACTTTGGGCGATGCTGAAAAAGTGAAATACGTCCCCCTGAACGCACAACAACGCTTTACCGCCTTGCAGTCTGGCGAAGTAGACGTGTTGTCGCGCAACACCACGTTTACCCTGACCCGTGACGCCTCTTTGGGCATGCACGCCACCGGCGTGACCTACTATGACGGCCAAGGCTTCATGGTGCCGGTCAAAAGCAAGATCAAAAGCGCCAAACAGCTCAAAGGCCAAACCGTGTGTGTGCAGTCTGGCACCACCACCGAGAAAAACCTCACCGACTACTCCAAAGCCAATGGTCTGAACATCAAACCTGTGGTGTTCGAGAAACTCGAAGCTGCTGAAAACGCTTACTTCACCGGCCGCTGCATCGCCTACACCACCGACGCATCAGGCTTGGCCTCGACCCGCAACAAGGTTGCCAAGGACCCCAAAGAACACATCATCCTGCCTGAGCTGATCTCCAAAGAACCCCTTGGCCCCATGGTGCGCCGTGGTGATGACGAGTGGTTTGCCATTGTCAAATGGACCATTCATGGCCTGCTCGAAGCGGAAGAGTACGGCATCACCCAAGCCAATGTGGATGCCTTGAAAGCCACCAGCAAAGACCCCGTGGTGCAACGCATTCTGGGCACCTCTGAAGACACCGGCAAATTGTTGGGCTTGAGCAAGGACTGGATGGGCAACGCCATCAAGGCCACGGGCAACTACGGTGAAATTTTCGAACGCAATGTGGGTCCGAAGTCTGCACTCGGTCTGCCACGCGGTGTGAACAACCAGTGGAACAAAGGCGGCCTGATGTACGCCTACCCGGTTCGTTAATTCGCGCCCACTGCGCACACTGTGCCGCCTGATGTCGCCACAAGCGATTCATGCGGCACTTTTCATTCATGCGTCTGACCCGATGCCACCAATGTGTTAACCCGCCGCCACATGGCACCCAAACACAATGAACTCACAAACTCCGCCCAAAAAAAATAACTGGTCTTGGCGCAGCCAGGCTTTCCGGGGCCTGATTTACCAGGTGATCGCCATCGCGGCCATCGCTGGTGTGGTCTGGTTTCTGGCCCACAACACGCTGATCAACATGCGGGTGCGGGGCATCCAAAGCGGCTTTGACTTTCTGAACCAGGCTGCTGGCTTTGATATTGGTGAAAGCCTGTACCCTTTTGACTCGGGCGAATCCTACTGGCGCGCCTTCCTGGTGGGTATTACCAACACGCTGCGCGTGGCCGTGCTGGGCATCATCCTGGCCACCGTGCTGGGCACGCTGCTGGGCGTAGGGCGTTTTTCACGCAACGCCCTGGTGCGCGGCATCTGCCTGTCTTATGTGGAGTTTTTCCGCAACATTCCCGTGCTGCTGCAACTGCTGATGTGGTACGTGATCCTGACCGAGGTTCTGCCGACGTCTGCGGATGCCTGGACGGTCGGGCCATTGTTCTTGAGCAAAGGCGGCTTGAACTACCCGATTCCCGTCTGGGGCACCGGACAACTCTGGGCGGCTTATGGCTTGCTTCCCGGTCTTCTTCTGGGCTGGGCCTACCGGCGTTGGGCTGTCAAGCAGTTCGAAGCCACAGGAAAACCCCGAAGCATGGTGTTGCTGCCCGCATTGATCGTGCTGTTGGCGAGCATTGCGGGCTGGGCTCTGGGTGGTGCGCCCACCGAGTTCAACCGCCCGGTTGAAGGCGAGTTCTCCATTGAAAACGGCGGTGCGCTGACCCCTGAATTTCTGGCGGTGTTGATGGGTTTGACGCTCTACACCGCGGCCTTTATTGCCGAGGTGGTGCGTGGTGGCATTGCCTCTGTGGCACGTGGTCAGGGCGAGGCCGCATCTGCCCTGGGTCTGAGCCAAAACCAGGAAATGCGCCTGGTGATGCTGCCGCAAGCGCTGCGGGTGATCATTCCCCCGCTGACCAACCAGTACCTGAACCTGACCAAAAACTCGTCCCTGGCCGTGGCCATTGGCTACCCCGACGTGGTGTCCATTGCCAACACCGCGTTGAACCAGACCGGCCGTGCAGTGGAATGCATCTCGTTGGTGATGCTGGTGTACCTGACCACCTCGCTGGGCACATCGCTGTTGATGAATTGGTACAACAGCCGTGCCGCCATCAAAGAACGTTGAAGTGAGCCACACCATGAACTCAACTACTTTTCAACCCATCGCGCCGCGCCCGGCACCCGTCAATACCGAGGGCCCGGTGGCATGGGTCAAGGCCAATTTGCTGGCTGACTGGAAAACCTCCCTGGCCACTGTCGTCATTGGCGCCCTGCTGCTGTGGCTGGTGCCACAAATCCTGAACTGGGCCATCGTCAAGGCCGTCTGGGCACCCAATTTTGAGGCCTGCCGAGCCGATGGAGCCGGTGCTTGCTGGGGCGTGATTGCCGAAAAATACCGCATCATCATTTTTGGACGCTACCCGTTTGAAGAACAATGGCGCCCACTGGTCGCCACCACGCTGCTGACCGGCTTGCTGGTGGCAAGCTGCATGCGCATGTTCTGGAAAGCCTGGTTGCCCGTGCTGTGGATTGCGGTGTTGGGCGTTTTCTTTGCCTTGATGTACGGCAACACCATGGGCCTGAGCCAGGTCGACACCGACCGCTGGGGCGGTTTGCCGCTGACCATTCTGCTGGCCTCGCTGTCCCTGGTGATGTCGTTCCCGCTGGCGCTGCTGATCGCTCTGGGGCGGCGCTCCAACCTGCCCGCCATTCGCAGCTTTTGCACCATTTATGTGGAACTGATTCGCGGTGTGCCGCTGATCTCGGTGCTGTTCATGGCGTCGTTCATGTTCCCGCTGTTCATGCCGCAGGGCGTGCAGATCGACGTGCTGATCCGCGTGCTGGTGGGCATCACATTGTTTGCAGCCGCTTACTCAGCCGAGGTGATTCGCGGTGGCCTGCAGGCAGTGCCCAAAGGCCAGGTTGAAGCCGCCGCCACACTCGGACTGTCTTACTGGCAAACGCAACGAAAAATTGTGCTGCCGCAGGCGCTGGCCATGGTCGTGCCGGGCATCATGAACAACTTCATTTCCACTTTCAAAGACACCTCTTTGGTGACGATTGTGAGCTTGTATGAACTAACCGGTGCCATGAGCCTGGCGCTCAATTCCGATGCCAACTGGCGGCCTTTCACCATTGAAGGCTACATCTTCATCGCGCTGATTTACTTTGCCTTTTGCTTCTCGATGTCGCGCTACAGCCACTGGATCGAGAAGCAGGTCAACAAGAGCAAATTACGTTAACCCTATTTTCTGGTTCAAAGCCATGACTCAAATTCAAACTCCCGTCCCCATCATCACCTTTGACAAAGTCAACAAGTGGTACGGCAACAACTTTCATGTGCTGCGCGACATTGACCTGACCGTGGCCAAAGGCGAGCGCATCGTCATTTGCGGGCCATCAGGCTCGGGCAAGTCCACCCTGATCCGCTGCATCAACCGCCTGGAAGAACACCAGCAGGGCCACCTGACGGTGGACGGCACCGAACTCACTGACGACGTCAAGGCGATTGACAAAGTGCGCAAGGAAGTCGGCATGGTGTTCCAGCAGTTCAACCTGTTCCCGCACCTGACCGTGCTGGAAAACCTGACCCTGTCGCCCATGTGGGTCGGCAAAATGCCAAAAAAAGAGGCCGAAGAAAAGGCTATGGTCCAGCTCAACCGCGTGCGCATTGCCGAGCAGGCTCACAAATACCCGTTGCAACTCTCAGGCGGCCAGCAACAACGCGTGGCCATTGCCCGTGCCCTGTGCCTGAAGCCAAAAATCATGCTGTTTGACGAACCCACCAGCGCACTTGACCCCGAGATGATCAAGGAAGTGCTGGATGTGATGATTGAGATGGCCAACGAAGGCATCACCATGCTGTGTGTGACACACGAAATGGGCTTTGCCAAGGCGGTGGCTGACCGGGTGATCTTCATGGACCAAGGCCAGATCGTCGAGCAAAACAACCCGCACGACTTCTTCAACAACCCGCAGAACGAGCGCAGCAAAGACTTCTTGTCGAAAATTTTGGGGCATTGACCTGCTGGTGTGCGGCACTTGCCGCCAAAGTGGCGCGCGAAACTACTGTCGCGTATGGCTTGCGCGGTGACGCTGCACGCCGTCATCGCGCAGCGCCGCATGTTTGGTCACGCGGCCAGCCATGCGTTTGCGCCACATCCTGAAAGAAGATGGACTCATGTGCAGCCGCATCAGCGACACCACCGCCGACTCGTTCAGACCAAACTGCACCTCAATCGCCTCGAATGTGGTGCGGTCTTCCCAAGCCATCTCCACAATGCGGGAAACGTCTGCGTCCGTCAGCGGCGGATTCACCTCAGCTTCCTGCCACCTTCATCTTGTTGATCAGGATCGATCCCACGGTTTTGGCACCGTAGTTGTACGCATCGGCCCCCACGGCCTGAATGCCCTTGAGCATGGCTTTCATGTTGCCGGCGATGGTGATCTCATGCACCGGGTAGGCAATGCGGCCGTTTTCCACCCAGAAGCCGCTGGCGCCGCGCGAATAGTCGCCCGTGACGTAATTCACACCGCTACCCATCAGCTCGGTGACAAACAGGCCAGTGCCCAGGCGTTGCAACATGGCGTTGAGGTCATCGCCGGCACGGGTCAGGCGTGACGTCAGCACCAGGTTGTGCGACCCCCCCGCATTTCCGGTAGTCTTCATGCCCAGTTTGCGCGCCGAGTAGCTGCCCAGAAAGTAGCCCTGCACTTTGCCGGCTTCCACCACGCTGCGCGCCTGCACACGCACCCCCTCATCATCAAACGGCGAACTGCCTTTGCCGCGCTTGATGAATGGGTCTTCCAGAATATCAATGTGTTTGGGCAACACCAGTTTGCCCAATGAATCCATCAAAAACGTGCTTTTGCGGTACAGCGCGCCACCACTGATGGCTTGCACGAAGCTACCCAGCAAACCCGCGGCCAGCGGCGACTCAAACAGCACGGGGCACTCAGTGGTAGCAATCTTGCGCGATTTCAGGCGGCTTAGGGCACGTTCCGCGGCATAGCGCCCAATGGCCTCGGGTGACGCCAGCTCCAACGCGTCACGCTGTGAGCTGTACCAGGCATCGCGCTGCATGTCGTTGCCTTTGCCGGCAATCGGCGACACCGACACCGAGTGGCGTGAACTGGCATACCCGCCGCGAAAACCATGCGTGTGGGCACTGAAAAAATGCGACTGCTGGGCCGACACACCGGCGCCTTCGCTGTTGGTGATGCGTTTATCTACCTGGAGCGCAGCCGTCTCGGTTTTGAGCGCCAGTTGCGCCGCCTGCTCACTGGTGATGGCCCAAGGAAAAAACAGCTCCAGGTCAGTCCGCTGCTCCTGGGGCTGCGCAATGTCTGCCTCGTCTGGCAGCGCGGCAAACGGGTCTTCGGCGGTGAAGCGGGCAATGTCAAAGGCGGCTTGCACGGTTTGTTGAATGGCGGCCTGCGAGAAGTCTGACGTGCTGGCATTACCCCGGCGCTGGCCCAGGTGCACGGTGATGCCCAGGGACTTGTCACGGTTGCGCTCGACGTTTTCCAGTTCGCCCTTGCGCACCGACACGCTCAGGCCGCAGCCCTCGGACGCGTGCGCGGCGGCATCGGTGGCACCCAGCTTTTTGGCGTGACTGATGGCGCTGTCAACCAGGCCTTCAAAAAAGTCACGGCTGTAGGCGAAACCGCTGTCTGCCTGGGCGGCAACGGGGCGGAGAGCACGGCTTGGAGTGGCCGGGCGCGAAGACGTGTTGGTTTTTTTCATAGCGCGGCTATGATACTTGGCTATGTCAAGAAAACTTAAAAAAGGCTATTTTGTGCGCGGTGAGTTCGTCGCCGAGGGCAGCGAACGCGATATTGAGCTCAAAGCCGAGCTCAAGGGCACCGACGACCAAAGCCGCACCGACCTGAAACGCGAAAGCACCGAGCTGCAAAAAATCGGGGCAGATTTGCTCGACTTGCGCGCCGACCTGCTGGCACGTTTGGCCTTGTCTGAAAAATTCCAGGATACGATTGCCGAGGCCAAACGCATTACCAATTTCGAAGGCAAGCGCCGCCTGATGCAGTACATCGGCAAGATGATGCGCAAACTCGAACCCGAGGTGCTGGAAGCCGTCAAGAAAGCGCTGGACGAGCAAGCCAACGGCTCGGCCTCTGAGAATCTGGCACTGCATCAGGCTGAAGTCTGGCGTGACCGCCTGATTGCTGACGAAGATGCGGCAGCCCAATGGATCAATTCAAACCCCGGCTGCGACACGCAACAACTGCGCGCCCTGATTCGCCAGGCACGCAAAGATGCCAAGCCTGAAAAAGCCGGTGCGGCAGTGCGCCATGGCCGCGCCTACCGGGACATTTTTCAACTGGTGCGTGAACAACTCCTCGCTGTGCCCGCGCGTGAGCCCGAGCCACCCGTTTTCAACCCCGCCAACGAAGCCACATGAACACCGCCGTACCAAGCACCAACCCCTTCCCGCCAGTGAAGATCGGCATTGTGTCGGTGAGTGACCGCGCCTCCAGCGGCGTCTATGTGGACAAAGGTCTGCCTGCCTTGCAAGACTGGCTGACCCGCGCCCTGAAGAACCCGCTGCAATTTGAACCACGCCTGATCCCTGACGAGCAAGCCGCCATTCAAGCGGCCCTCATCGAACTGGTGGATGCAGGTTGCGCCCTAGTGCTGACCACCGGCGGCACTGGCCCTGCCCTGCGCGACGTCACGCCTGAGGCCACGCTGGCCGTGGCACACAAGGAGATGCCTGGTTTTGGTGAGCAAATGCGCCAGATCAGCCTGAACTTTGTGCCCACCGCAATCTTGTCGCGCCAAGTGGCGGTGATCCGGGACAAAACCCTGATCATCAACCTGCCGGGGCAGCCCAAATCCATTGCTGAAACGCTGGAAGGCCTGCGCGATGCCGGGGGCACATCCTTGGTGCCCGGCATTTTTGCGGCCGTGCCATATTGCATCGACCTGATCGGTGGCCCGTATCTGGAAGCGGATGAGGCCGTGTGCAAGGCGTTTCGCCCCAAAACCGCTGTGCGCACGTTTTTTTAAGATAAATAGGGCTCTAGCCCTCGTGGTTAATACGTTAATCGCTACAAATAAAATAGCATAATACCGTTTCTTTTAACGGCTTTGCAGACGCCTCGTCGGCACCCTGCCAGCCCCTTGAGCGGCTCAGTTTGCCCCAGCACGCCGCAATCAACGCTTCTTCTGTGCCGCCGCCGCAGGTTTCACCGGCGCAGCCTCAGACACCTCAAGCTGCACATCCTGCAAATCCATCAACCCAGCCCGGGTTCGTAACCCCAAGCGCAAACGCTCTTTTTCTGAGGCGCTCAACCCCTCGCGCAATTGCAGCTGCACCAAGAGCAAGGGGCGCTCAGACCCTGCCTTGACCGCGTCTCCTGGCTTGGCCGCGGTGCCACGAAAACCCGCGCTGACATGGATTTGCAGGGCCTGCGGAAACTGCGCCTGCACCTCGTGGTAAATGGCTTGCAAGGGCAACTGTGATGACGCGACCTTTTGCAAAACCTGCACTTGCTCCTGCAGCGCCAGAATGCGGGCCTCGCGCTCGGTGATGTCCACCCGGTTGGCCTGCACAAACTCGTTGAGCAAGTCTTTTTTGACCAGGTTCATGTCCAGCTGGGCCTGGCCGGACTGCACCAGTGTCAGCTTGACATCCGGCAGGCCAAACTCTGGCAGGCGCTGCTCAACGGCCTTGATCTCGGCATCAGACAAGCGGTCTCCCACCAGGTTGACGCGCAACTGTTTGGCCGCAAAATCTGGCACCTGCGACACCACCAACACATTGGGCCGGCTGGTGAGCACGAGCTGCACAAAGCGCGTCGTGTTTGAGTAAAACCACTCACGTTGCACCAGATTCATGGCCAGAAACACACTCGGCACCAGCGTCAAAAGCACCACCAGACCGACCACGGTGCGGTGTTTGACAAGCGCGTGGTCTTCAAGCACTTTCAGGCTGGGCAGGCGCATCACCCGCACCATCACCAACGTGGCAATGGCAATGAACACGGAATTGATCGCAAACAGGTAAAACGCACCAAAAAAGTAGTCCAGGTTGCCAATGGCCAACCCGTAGCCCGCAGTGCACAGCGGCGGCATCAGGGCGGTGGCAATGGCCACACCGGGTATCAGGTTGGATTTGACCCGCCGGGTCGCACCGATGACGCCTGCCAGGCCGCCAAACAGGGCAATCAACACATCCCAGATCGAGGGCGTGGTCCGCGCCAGCAGCTCGGAATGCGCCTGCGTCAGCGGTGTGACCAGAAAGTAGGCGGTGGAAGCCAGCAAGCTGATCAGCACCGCCAGGCCCAGGTTGAACAAGGACGAGCGCATCAGGCTCGAATCATTGATGCCCGCGCCATACCCCAGCGCCATG
>JBBQZG010000056.1:0-17919 GCA_038207945.1 Burkholderiales bacterium | reverse complement strand
GCGACGCAGGAGGCCACCAGTGGCCGCGCCATCATGTCCGACGTGATGCAGACCATGGATGACATCAGTATTTTTTCCAGCAAGATTGTGGACATCACCGCTGTGATTGACAGCATCGCGTTTCAAACCAACATCCTGGCGCTGAATGCGGCGGTAGAGGCCGCACGTGCAGGTGAGCAGGGGCGTGGTTTTGCGGTGGTGGCCGCCGAGGTGCGCACCCTGGCCAATCGGTCGGCGCTGGCCGCCCGCGAGATCAAGGCGCTGATTGGCGCCTCAGCCGAAAAAGTCAAGCTCGGCATCGTCAAGGCGCATCAGGCGCGTGAGTCCATGAACCACATTGTTGAATCGGTCGGGCGAGTGACTGATGCCATCGGAGAAATCCACGTGGGCAGCAATGCCCAGAGCAGCAGCATTTCAAGCATCAACATGGCCGTCAGCAGCCTGGACCAGATGACTCAACAAAACGCTGCCGTGGTTGAAGAATCAGCCGCGGCAGCACAAAACTTGCAGGATCAGGCGAGAGGACTGAGAGACGTGGCGGGCAGGTTCAGATTGCCCACGCTGGCCTTGGCGCTGCGCTGACTTGCCGCGAGTTTCTCAGTTTTTGGCTGGCCGTCCGGTCTTGATGGCTGGAACGGCCTTGAGGGCGGCCAGCAAACCGGCATCTGACATGGCGGCCAGAGCCTTGATGCCAGCGCGAATCAGTTCACTTTTCTTGATCGCATTGCCCAGCTTGCCACTGCGCTGCTTCAACTCTTCGAGAATGAGGTATTCCAGTTTGGGAATAGTGAAACTGTCGCGTACCAGCTTTGGCTTTTTGGTCTTGAGCAGTTTTTCGATCTTGTGTTTGGCAGTTGTTGCGATGACCGCCTTCGGTTCGGCTTTCATGGGTGACTTGGCGTCGACTCGGGCTGCGACAGCGGGCACCGCTTTGACGGCGGGTTTGGCCACGGTCTTTTGTGCTGCTGTTTTTGTTGCCGGAGTTTTGGCCGTTACGGTTTTGGCGACCGGCCTGGTTGCCGTTGGTGATTTTTTCGCCACCGATTTAACAACTGGGTTGACAACTTTTGTGGTTGCAGCCTTGACGGGTTGAGCCACCTTTTTTACGGGTGTTATTGCGACTTTTTTTGCCGGTGTTTTGGCTGCTGCAGCGGGTGCCAACGGCGCTGAGACTGTGCTGATGGTGTTTGGTTGCGCTGCTTGCGACGCTTCAGGTGATGTCGCAAGGGTGGCTTGGTCGTTGGATGTCATTTTTGATCTTTCTTGAATTAAACGAGGTATACAGTTTATATCGTTTAAAAAGCGGTTGTCAAGAATGATCGCCACGACCTTGTGTGCACCTCATGCGTTAGCCGGTTTCCTGACCCAGCATCACCCGCGTGACCAGCGTCACGCCTGCCTCGGTCACGTGAAAACGGCGTGCATCTTCTGTCGGGTCAAGGCCAATGTGGGTGCCGTCGAGAACGCTGCAATTTTTGTCAATGATGCACTTCTTCAGGATGCAGTTCATGCCGATCTGCACGTTGGACAGCACAACGCAATCTTCCACCACCGAATGGCTGTGGACTTGAACATCGGCAAACAGCATGCTGCGTCTGACGGTGGCACCGCTGATGATGCAACCGTCGGCCATTACCGAGTTCAGCGCCGCGCCCTGCCGCGCAGGTTCGTCATGCACAAATTTGGCGGGTGGACTCTGCGGCTGCCAAGTCCAGATGGGCCACTCGTTGTCATACAGATTCAGGTGCGGCGTGATTTGCACCAGGTCCATATTGGCAGCCCAGTAGGCATCAAGCGTGTTGACATCACGCCAGTAAGCCGGCTTGTCCAGGTCACCCACTCGGCTCTGCGCGTAGTTTTGTGCATAAACACGGTGGTTCAAGACACAATGCGGAATCACGTCCTTGCTGAAATCGTGTTGCGAATGCGCGTTGTTGGCATCGCGCTGCAGTTGCTCAAACAAAAAGTCAGCGTTGAACACATAAACGCCCATGTTCACCAGTGCCATGCTCGGGTTATCTGGCAACGGCTGGGGATGACTGGGCTGGTCATCAAACGTCAGCAGTCTGTTTTCACTGTCGATTGACATGACACCAAAGCGTTGCGCGTCGTGCAAGGGAACCTCGATGCAGGCCATGGTCAGGTCGGCATCTTGTCGGGCGTGTGCGGCCAGGATACGGCCGTAGTCCATGCGATAAATGTGGTCGCCCGAGATCACCAGCACATGGTCTGGCGATGCGCGCCGGATTTCACGCAGGTTTTGAAACACTGCATCGGCACTGCCCCGATACCACTGAGAATCATTGAGTTGTTGTTGCGCCGGCATGATTTCGATGAATTCACCGAGCCGGCCGTCCAGAAAGCTCCATCCAAGTTGCAGGTGCCTGATCAAACTCTGCGCCCGGTACTGGGTGGCGACGCCAACCCGGCGCACACCCGAATTCACGCAGTTGGACAGCACAAAGTCAATGATGCGGAACTTGCCCCCAAACGCCACCGCCGGCTTGGAGCGCCAGTCTGTCAGCTCATTGAGGCTGCTGGCGTGCTCGCCCTCCAAAATCATGGCGAAGGTGTTGCGGGTGAGTTGGCTGACAAAGCGTTGTTCTCGTCTGCTGTTGTCTTCGGTTTCGGTCGCATGATCAGCCGCCATTTTTTGTGCTCCTCTTCATTCATGCTGACAAAGTGCTGCCGTTGCAGGGATGGCCGTCATTAGCAGCTTGTCATGACATTTCAATGTAGATCGTGCATGTGTCAATCTCAAGACAGATGGTCAGTCCAGCCCGGGCAACTGCTGGCGCTGGGTGTTGGTAACATGCCTGCCTTGCGATCTTGGCCGGGAAGCCCATGGAACACACATGCTGGATGCCGGACGTGCTGGCTGGTTTTGAACAAAGCACCCTGAGTGGACTCAAATTGATGGATGGCTCTGCCGATTCCGTGCTGGTTCGCCGGCGCTGCGTCAATCCGTCCACAGCACCATCTGCCAAAGCAGTTCTGTACATCCACGGCTATGTGGACTACTTTTTTCAGACCCACCTGGCGGACTTTTACAACCGGCAAGGCCTGCATTTTTATGCGCTGGACCTGCGCCGCCATGGTCGAGCCATGCGGGCCGGCCAATTGCCCAACTACACCCGCGACATTGACGAGTATTTGCAGGATGTGGATGCCGCTGTGCAGCTCATCAGGGGCGAAGAACACACCGATTGGCTTCTGCTGAACGGGCATTCAACAGGCGGGCTGGTGGCTGCACTGTATGCCCATCGTGGTCCACAACGCTCGGCTGTGAACGCGCTTTTTCTCAACAGCCCCTTTCTTGACATGAACCTGCCGGCGTGGCAGCAATGGACCCTGGAGCCGCTGTTGGCGGCGATGGGTGCCTGGTGGCCGCGCCTAGAACTGCCTGCCATGTCGGGGGTGTACGGGCAAAGCCTGCACCGGGAACACCACGGCGATTGGCGCTACAACACGCAATGGAAACCGATCGGTGGCTTTCCGGTCTACGCCGGCTGGCTCCGCGCCATTCACCGGGCCCAGGCCGAGGTGGCGCGCGGGCTTGCCATTCAATGCCCGGTGTTGGTACTGCATGCCCAGCGCAGCGCCTGGCCAACGCAGTGGCACATCGACGCCATGGGCACGGATGTGGTGCTGGATGTGGCTGATATTCAACGCCTGTCGCCTGGCCTGGGGCCGCAGGTTGAGGTGCATGCCATTCCGGGCGGCATCCATGACCTGACTCTGTCAAAACCTGAGCCCAGAGAAAAAGCGTTTCAGGCACTCGCAAACTGGCTGAGCCGTATCGGCGCAACGGACGGCACGGATGGCGTCGCGTGAGTTGCCTGCTGCCCGCCCAGGCGGATTGAAATTTCAAGGACAACCATGGCTTTTTTCTCGCAAGACAACCTGAATCCCGGCGTGCGCAAGCGCGAAGTGTTTGGCTGGGCGATGTACGACTTTGCCAACTCGGGCTACACCACGGTGGTCATCACTGCGGTGTTTGCGGCGTATTTTGTCGGCGGGGTGGCTCAGGGCGCGCCATGGGCCACCCTGGCCTGGACGGCGGCGCTCAGCGTATCAAATGCCATTGTGATGTTGACCATGCCCAGCTTGGGCGCCTATGCCGACCTGCGCGCGGCCAAGAAGCGCATGCTGGCCTGGTTTACCGTGGGCTGCGTGGTCTCTACCGCAGCGCTGGCGCTGGTCGGGCCCGGCAGCGTGGCGCTGGCCGTGCTGTTGATCGTGGTCTCCAACATGTTTTACGCCTGGGGCGAATCCCTCACCGCGGCGTTTCTGCCTGAACTGGCGCGCACCAGCGCGCTGGGCCGGGTCAGTGGTTGGGGCTGGAGTTTTGGCTATTTCGGCGGCATGCTGGCGCTGGGCCTGTGTCTGGCTTATGTGCTGTGGGCGCAGGGCAGGGGCATGCCGGCCGCGCAGTTTGTGCCCGTCACGATGCTGATCACCGCCGCCATCTACGGAGCCTCGTCGCTGGTGACCTTTGCGCTGCTGACCGAACGGGCGCAGCCCAACCCGGCGGCGCTGCGGCAAAGCGGCATCAAGGCGTCGCTCAGGCAACTACAGCACACCTTCCATCAGGCTCGGCAGTTCAAGGATTTCATGTGGCTGATGGCGTGCGCCTTGTTTTACCAGGCCGGAGTCGCGGTGGCGATCACGTTGGCCGCCATTTATGCCGAGCAAGTCATTGGTTTCGCGCAGCAGGAAACCATGGTGCTGATCTTTGTGCTGAATCTGGCTGCCGCCGGTGGGGCCTTTGCCTGGGGATATTTGCAAGACAAAATAGGGCATAAAGTGGCTCTAGCCCTTACGCTAATTGCGTGGGTAGCTACTTGTGTGATAGCGGCCATGGCCACCAGCAAAGGCGACTTCTGGTACGCCGCGGTGATAGCCGGCCTGTGCATGGGCAGCAGCCAGTCGGCCGGGCGTGCCATGGTGGGCACGTTTGCGCCACAGCGTCAGATAGCCGAGTTTTATGGCCTGTGGACGTTTGCCACTCGCCTTGCCAGCATCGTGGGTCCGCTCAGCTACGGCGTCATCACCTGGATGACCGATGGTGACCAGCGCACCGCCATCCTGAGCACCACGGTGCTGTTCGTGTTGGGGTTGTTGCTGCTGATGCCGGTGAATATCCAACGCGGGCGAAAAGCGGCTGAGCAGGCAGATCAGGCGCTGGCTTAGTCGCTGTCATGCCAGGTTCGATCCGGTGTCCATGACACCCGTCCGCATGGGTTGCCGATCAGAAGGACCGTACTTGGCTCAGCACCCAGGGACCATCATCCAGCGGCAAGTCGTGGCCGGCCGCCGGGTGTTCCACCAGCGGACAGTGCCATTGCTGTGCCAGCGACCTTGAGCACTGCACGCTTACCAGGCTGTCATGCGTGCTGGCCAGGATCAGCGTGGGTATGGATGGCGGCCTGGCTGGCGCGGCAAACTGCGAGGCGGCCCAGAGCTGGCGCAG
The DNA here is from genome assembly GCA_038207945.1 of Burkholderiales bacterium. Taxonomy (GTDB): domain Bacteria; phylum Pseudomonadota; class Gammaproteobacteria; order Burkholderiales; family Burkholderiaceae_C; genus Rhodoferax. The sequence goes on along the minus strand of JBBQZG010000056.1, from coordinate 12,446 downwards.
CGCGTTCAGGGGCGTCACCGGGTGCAATTGGCGCAGGGTCACCCAGTCGCTGACGACAGCTGGGTCACTCAGGCGGCTTGTCATGCGCCAGATGGCATGCTCCCACGCATCGGGTCCCGCCCCGGTCAGAAGCAAGCGCCCGACAGTGGCGATGTTGTGCGGCTGGAAACGTTGGTAAAACGGGTTGAGCGGGCGCATGCTGGTGTTCATCAAAATCTGGTGCGAGATTTCTGTGGGATGGGCTTGCGACCACGCCGTCGACACCATGGCTCCCATGGACAAGGCCAACATGCGGTAGGGTGGTTTGACGCCTTTCTCAGCCAGTTGAGTCCGCCCATGCTGCATCACGGCTTGCACCGTCCAGGGGCTGGACTGCCCATGAAACGCGCCGCTGCCAGGGAAGTCCAATGGCAGCAGTAGATCGTCAGGGAAAGTCTGTTGAAACAACGGTAAAAAGCTGCCCCAGTGGCCGCTTTCACGCGTCAAACCTCGCAGCAAAATCCAGGTGGCCATGCGCGTCAGTACCAGTCCAGCAGTGCTTGTGCGTGCAGTGATGCTCTCTGATCGCCACTGGGCAACCAAAGGCGGTGACCGCTGGCCGCCCTCGAGAGAAAGTCAAGCAAGGATTGGTGCTGGCGCAAGACGCGCTGCTGCCGGTGCTCGATCAACGGGTTGAAGATGCCGTGACGTGAAAACAATTGGCGCGGGTTTTTCTTCACCCACAGCCACGACCCCATTTCCAGCGTTAGAGGCAAAAAAATGCGCTCAGGTTTGGCCAGAGACTCCAGGTACAGGTGGTCCCACAAATCGCCATGCGCCAGGTATTGAAGGCTTTGTGGCTCCACCACATACCGGTGGTAGCTGTTGGACTGCACAAAAATGTTTTTCAGTGCTTGCAATTCGGCCAGGTGCGCCATGGGTTCGCGCTTGTGGGCAAAGGGAAACCAGAGCCGGTCGCGGGTGCCAAAACCGGAGTGGCAGTCCACACACAGACTGAAGGCGCGCGGAAGAAATTCGCGCTCAATGACCTCGCAGATGGCCTGGTTTTCTACCTCCATCGGCGCATTCAGCACACCCCGGTACCACGGCAAGCTGGCACTGAAGCGCTGTCCCCCCACCATGAATGGCACGGGCTCTTTGGCCTGCACCGGTGCGTTGCGCATCAGGTCCACCCCGTGCGGGTTGGCCCGCGTGCCCAATGCCATGCCGCCGGGGTTGACGATCGGCATGAACACCAGGCGCACCGATTCGAGTTGCTGGTGCAGCGTGCTGTCCCACTGCAGGCGCATCACCAGGCTTTGCAAATACGCGATAACCACCTCGGCGCCGATGCGCTCCAAGCCGTGGACCCCACCGAAATACCCGACGATGGGCACGCTTGGGTCGGGGTTGCCGAGTGCAATGGCGTACACCGGCAGTTGCTCGCCGTCAGACATGGCAACATGGCGGACGATACGCACATCGAGTTTCTTGGCACCGAGTTCAATGATGCGCTCGAGCGCAGAGAGTTCAGGCAGTTTGGCCCGCGTCACAGATCACCGATCAAAGGCATGTTGAATTCCTGTTTGGCGGGAGCTTACTACGCGGCGCGTCAATGTAGAAGGCGCTTGGAGTACCGTACTGACGCCCTCAGTTTTGACATCAAACTGTCACGGTTGACCTCTACCCTAGAAGGCATTGACCACGGGAGCGTTGCACATGATTTTCAGAACACATTTTTTCCGCTGGCTTGCCATTCCGGCCTGTGTGATGGTTGGCCTGACGGAATTGGCTGCCCTGCAGCGCCGCAAGTTGTTGAGCCGCAAGTCCGGTTTGGGTATGTGACGCCATGCTTGACACAAAAACACATCACGCGCCATCTCCTGCGGCCGCATCCGCGCTCACCCCTGCTCCTGCTGGCGCCCTGGTGTGGAATGAGGCCGTGTGCGACTCGCTCAAAGCGCAGCTTTGGGTGTTGCGTAAAACGATGTTGCAACGTGAATCAAGCATGCAGGCGGCGCTCGACCAGGTGTTGCCCGCGCATCGAGACAGCGCGCGCAACCTAATTCATTATTTGAGCCTGCGAGCCGTCGACTTGCGTGCATTGCAAGAGCAATTGGCATGGCTCGGTTTGTCTTCGCTTGGGCGCGCCGAGTCGCACGTGCTGGCCAGTCTGGACAAGGTGTTGGGCCTGTTGCACATGCTGACCGGGCAGCCGTGGCAAGACCGCTCACTGGAGGAGCCGTTGGGGCGCGTCGGCAGCCGTGCTGTGTTGGAGAAAAACACGCTCGAACTGCTGGGAGAGGCGCCCAAAGAGCGCGCGGTGCGCATCATGGTCACCTTACCTAGCGAAGCCGCCACTGACGTGGGGGTGGCGCGTGAATTGGTGGCTGCCGGCATGGACATCGCTCGCATCAATTGTGCGCACGACGGCCCCCAGCAATGGCTTGACATGGCTGCGCATGTGCGCAAAGCGGCCAAGGCAGCTCGGCGTCACGTCAAGATTCTGATGGATTTGGGCGGCCCGAAAATTCGCACGGGTGATATCGCTCCGGGTCCGGCGGTGCTCAAGCTCAGGCCGGGCAAAGACGAATACGGCCACGTGTACCGACCGGCGCGCCTGGGTCTGCAGGCCATGGGTCAGACGGAACCTTTGCAAAACGTGGATGCATGCATCGGCGTTTGGGAAGATTGGTTGAAGCGGCTCAAGGTCGGATCAAGCATTGAATTTACCGATGCGCGTGGCGCCAAACGACACCTGCTGGTGACCCACTGCACCAGCCAGGGCGCCGTAGCGGAATGTTTGCGAACCTGCTACTTCACGCCTGAGACAGTGTTGCACCTGGTGCACCCCAACCACAAGAAAAAACATTCAAGTCTGGTCTGCCACATCGCGCACCAGCCCGGTGCCCTGCATTTGAAGCTGGGTGACCGGTTGCACCTGACGCGTGATGGGCTTGACCATCTGGTCGCCGCAGACGAAGCTGTGGGTGACAACTCGTTTGCTGTTGCGCGCGTGCCCTGCACGCTGCCGCAGGTGATTGAACAGGTCAAGGTGGGTGAGCGCATCTGGTTCGACGATGGCCGCATTGGTGGCGTCATTCGTCAGATCACGGGGCTAGGTGTGGAGGTGGAAATCACCCATGCACGGGACAGCGGCGAAAAGCTGGTGGCTGACAAAGGCATCAATCTCCCCGACAGCCAGCTTGATCTGCCAGCGCTCACTGACAAAGACATCGCAGACCTGAACACGGTCGCCAAGGTAGCCGACATGGTGGGTTTGTCGTTTGTGCAAAAACCAGAGGACGTGGCTTTGCTGCGCACGCACTTGCATCGGTTGAAACGTGACGATATGGGGCTTGTGCTCAAGATCGAAACGCTGCAAGGCTTTGAGAATCTTCCGGAACTGATGCTGGCCGCCATGGCTTCAGGCTCGGCCGGCATCATGATCGCGCGCGGTGATCTGGCGGTGGAGTGTGGTTTTGAGCGCATGGCTGAAGTGCAAGAAGAAATTTTGTGCTGCGCGGAATCGGCGCACATGCCGGTCATTTGGGCCACTCAGGTGCTGGAGTCGCTGGCCAAGACCGGTTTGCCCTCACGCGCCGAAATTTCGGATGCCGGGTTGGGTGTGCGGGCCGAGTGTGTGATGCTGAACAAGGGGCCATTCATCACCGCTGCGATTCGCACGCTCGATGACGTTCTGAAACGCATGGCGGGGCATCAGGTCAAGAAGCGCCCCTTGCTGCGTGCCCTGCGCGCATGGCGTGGTGGCGACTCGGTGGCCTAAACGGTGGGTGGGGTGGAAGCGGGTGCGCCGAGTTCATGCACCTGCGAACTCATGTCGATCAAACGCAGCTTGCTGGCGTAATGCCGGTCAAGGCGCCACTCGGACAGGATCTCCAAAGCGAGTTCAAACTTGTCGTTGTTCAGTTCGTACAGTTGTGCAACAGAAATACGGCCTTCGTTTTCTAGCGCAAGCACTAGCGCTGAAATGATCAGGGACGCCGGATCTTTTGGATTGGCTTGAATGAATTTACGCGCCTTTTTGATGGCAAGCATGGTGCGGGTTTCCTACGATATTTTTTAGAGGCCAGTGGCAAGGTTAACCGGCAACGGTGTTCGATTTGATGAAAAAGAGATGACAGTTGCGTGACTTGGCTTGAGCTTCACTGAGCCTTTGTCACCTACCCCTTAAAGTCATTGTCCACCAGCGGTTTGGCATCGACTTGCGGCACATGGCAACTGTCGCATTGCCAGCGCTGCATATCTACCGCTGGCTCAGCGCCAGCCATGCTGGCTTTCAGAAAATGGCTGTCACTCATTTTTGGCATTTTCTTGCCTTTGAACTCATCGCTGATGTGGCAATCCAGGCAGCTGTTGTCACCGGGAGCAATGCCGTAACCGTCGACCGTGTGGGGCACCAGCGGTGGCTGCTGCGGAAAACTGCGGGCAATCAGCGCGTGTTGCCCTGGGCGTTTGCCCACATAGTCTTTCACATCAGGCGCGCTGTCCGCGCTGCTCACACTTTGCTCGCGCAGGGTACTGAGCTGCACCGCCGTGCTGGCGCAGGCGACCAGGGTCACAGCCAAAGCGGCAAGCAAAGTAACTTTGAGGGACTTATTCATGATCGGGTCTCCACGGGTAAATAGTCATATGAAATCAGGATGGTGGCAGGCCCAAACCAGCGTCTGGCTTGGCTTGTAGCCGGGTAGTGAAACTAAAAACGTGTTTGGAGCACACGTCCACACAGCGACCGCAGTTGGTGCAGTTGCCTGAAAGGATCAGCGGGCTGGCCCTTTTTTGGGCGCCCTTGAGCGGCAGCTTGAGCACCTGTTGCTCCGGGCACACAGTAAAACAGTCAAGACAGTCGTTGCAGGCCTCTCGCTTGTTGGCTGTGACCCGTACCAAGCTGAAATGTCCGAGCAAACTGTAAAACGCACCCACTGGGCACAGCGCGCCACACCAGCCACGCTTCATCACAAAGAGATCAAACAAAAAGATGCCAGCAAAGAGTAGCCAGCCTGCACCCATGCCAAACATCAGGCCACGTGGCAACATCGACACCGGGTTGACCAACTCCCACACAATGCCACCGGTGGTTGCTGCCAGCATCAGGATCAAGCCCAAAATCCAGTAACGGGTTTCACGGGGCAGGTCAGCGCCACCGCGAATGTCGAGCGTGCGGCGCAATGCGCTGGCGGCATCGGTCACTATGTTGACCGGGCAGACCCAGGAACAATACACCCGTCCACCCACCAACAGGTAAAACAGCAAGATGATAAGTGCGCCGATGATGGCGTTGCGCTCTGGTATGTGGCGTGTCAGCAGTGATTGCAGCAACACCAGCGGGTCTGCCAGCGGCAGCACGCCCAACGTCAGGCTGTAGTTCAGGTTGCCTTTGACCAGCCACCAGCCCAACCAGGGGCCCATTAAAAATAAAAATAAAACCGTGATCTGAGACAGGCGTCTGAGCATTAAAAAGCGGTGCGCCCCCCACCAGCCTTTGGCTTCAATGGCTTCCTGGGCCAGCCTGAGATGGGTTTGACTCATCGTGCCGCCTCATCAGGCAAGGGCGTGGTGATGGCCGGCGCAGCGCTGCCCGGGTCCCAATGTCCCGGCAGCGTCACACCCTCAGGCATGCGGTCAGGCAAGTCAACCAGGTGTTTGTCATCTACCAGTGATTTGCCGGCTTTACGTTTCTCGTCCCAACCCAGGCGGTAATGGGCGCCGAGCTCACCTTTGGCTAGCTTGATGGGGTAGACCTTGATGGCCGCCACTTCAAGCACGCAAGAAGCCTCGCATTTACCGCAACCAGTACAGGCATCAGAATGCACGGTGGGCAAAAACAGCGTGTGTTTGGACGTACGCTGGTTGTGTTGCAAGTCCAGTGTGATGGCCTTGTCAATGGCCGGACAAACGCGGTAACACACGTCACAACGCAAGCCCAAAAAGTTCAGGCAGGTTTCATGGTCCACCAGCACCGCCAGGCCCATTTTGGCCTTTTTGATGTCGGTCAGGCTGTGGTCAAGTGCACCTGTGGGGCAGGCCTTGACGCACGGAATGTCTTCACACATCTCGCAGGGCTTGGCGCGTGCCACAAAAAAAGGTGTGCCCGTGACCACGGGTTGGTCAGGGGTGGCAAGCGTCAAAATGTCATAGGGGCAGTCACGCACACATAGGCCGCAGCGGATGCAGGCACCCTGAAAATCATCTTCAAGACCTGCGCCAGGTGGCCGTAGGGCACCTGCCGGCAAGGCCTTTGCCTGCTTGCTGAGCAGCCCCAGACCCAGGCCGAACGCGCCCACCCCACAGGCCATCTTGGCGGTATCCAGCAAAAACTCACGACGATCAGTAGGGCGCGACATGATGGGGAAAAGTTAAAGCATGCAACCGACAGCGACTAGCAACGTGCGCTGCGGGTTATGCCTAACGCATCCAAAACGGGGTGGTTCACGTTCAGCGCCCAGTCGCTCAGACCTTCACCACCTTGCAGGCACACTTTTTGAAGTCGGTCTCTTTCGAGATCGGGCAGGTGGCGTCAAGGGTGAGCTTGTTGACCAGGCGGTGCTCGTCAAAGAAGGGCATAAACACCATGCCTGGTGGCATTTTGTTGCGGCCACGGGTTTCCACCTTGGTGCTGATCTCACCACGCCGACTCGACACCTTGACCGTGTCGCCGCGTTGCAGACCACGCTTCTTGGCATCTTCCGGGTTCATGTAGAGCCAGGCGTCCGGCATGGCGCGGTACAGTTCGGGCACGCGCCGGGTCATGCTGCCGGTGTGCCAGTGCTCCAGCACCCGTCCGGTTGACAGCCACAGGTCAAACTCGGCATCAGGGGCTTCGGCTGCGGGCTGATAGGGCAGCGCAAATATCCAAGCTTTGCCGTCGGGCTTGCCATAAAACTTGACGCCTTCGCCTTTCTTCACATACGGGTCATATCCCTCGCGGAAGCGCCACAGGGTTTCCTTGTTGTCCACCACCGGCCAACGCAGGCCGCGGGCTTGGTGATAGGTCTCAAACGGGGCCAGGTCATGGGCATGGCCGCGGCCGAACTCGGCGTACTCTTCAAACAATCCTTTTTGCAGGTAAAAACCAAAATCTTTGGACTCGTCGTTGTCAAAGCCTTTTTGAGTCTGGGTCAGGGGGAACTTGTTCACCTGCCCGTTGGCATAGAGCACGTCATACAACGTTTTGCCTTTAAGTTCAGGCGCTTTGGCCAACAGCTCAGCTGGCCAAACCTCTTCAACCTTGAAGCGTTTGGAAAACTCCACGTACTGCCACAAGTCAGATTTGGACTTGCCCGGTGCGGGCACCTGCTGGCGCCAGAACTGGGTACGGCGCTCGGCGTTGCCAAATGCACCTTCTTTTTCTGCCCACATGGCCGACGGCAAAATCAGGTCGGCGGCCAAGGCTGTCACGGTCGGGTAGGCGTCTGACACCACGATGAAGTTGGCCGGATTGCGAAAACCCGGCCAGATCTCGTCGTTGATGTTGGGCCCGGCCTGCATGTTGTTGGTGGTCGTGGTCCAGTAAAAGTTGAGCGTGCCGTCCTTCAATGCCCGGCTCTGCGCCACGGCGTGCAGGCCCACCCAGTCGGGCACGGTGCCTGCGGGCAGCTTCCACTGCTTCTCGGCGATGGCGCGGTGAGCTGGGTTGACCACTTCCATATCGGCGGGTAGGCGGTGGGAAAAGGTGCCCACTTCGCGCGCGGTGCCGCAGGCTGAAGGTTGCCCGGTCAGTGAGAACGGGCCGTTACCGGGCTCCGAGATCTTGCCCACTAGCAGGTGCACGTTGTAGATCATGTTGTTGACCCAGGTGCCGCGCGTGTGCTGGTTAAAGCCCATGGTCCAGTAAGACACTACCTTGGTTTTCGGATCGGCATAGACCTTGGCCAGCGCTTCCAGCTTGTCTTTGGGCACCCCTGAAATCTCATGGGCCTTGTCCAGCGTGTACTCTGACACAAACTGTTTGAATTCGTCGAAACTCATCGGGGCAGATGCACCCGGGTTACCCTTGGGCTTGCCGTCTGCGCCGGGGTAGCCGTTGTTGCCAGCAACTTGTTCCAGCGGGTGGTTCGGGCGCAGCCCGTAGCCAATGTCGGTCACACCCTTGCGGAAGCTCACGTTCTTCTTCACAAAGGCCTCGTTGACCGCGCCTGTCTGAATGATGTGGTTGCAGATGTAATTCAGGATTGCCAGGTCACTTTGTGGCTTGAAGATCAGTTCTGCGTCAGCCAAGTCACAAGAGCGGTGCGAGAAGGTGGACAGCACATTGAGCTTGACATGTTTGGCGGTCAGGCGCCGATCCGTGATGCGCGACCACAAAATCGGGTGCATTTCGGCCATATTGGCACCCCACAGCACAAACGCGTCGGCGTGTTCGGCATCGTCGTAACAACCCATGGGTTCGTCAATGCCAAAGGTTCGCATGAAACCAGCCACGGCCGAGGCCATGCAGTGGCGTGCGTTCGGGTCGATGTTGTTGGAGCGAAAACCAGCCTTGAACAGCTTGACGGCAGCATACCCTTCCCAGATGGTCCATTGGCCCGAACCAAACATGCCAACTGATTTGGGTCCCTTGGCTTTGAGCGCACCTTTGCACTTTTCTTCCATGACATCGAATGCCTGCTTCCATGACACATGCGCAAACTCGCCGTTTTTGTCGTATTTGCCGTTTTTCATGCGCAACAGCGGCTCGGTCAGGCGGTCTTTGCCGTACATGATTTTTGACAGGAAATAACCTTTGATGCAGTTCAGCCCTTTGTTCACCGGTGCGTCCGGGTCGCCTTGGGTGGCCACAATGCGCTTGTCCTTGGTGCCAATCAGCACACCGCAGCCGGTGCCACAAAAACGGCACACGCCTTTGTCCCAACGCACACCGTCCATGTTGGGTGATGCTGCCTGAGCCAGGGCCTGCGCGCCCGGCACGCTGATGCCAATCACGGTGGCCGCCGCCGTGACGGCGTTGGCTTTGATCAATTCACGACGGGTTACTTGCATAGCTGTAGCTCCTGCTCAGGGTTGGATTCGGATTGCTGAAAAATCATGGCCATGGACAGCACGCCGGGCAGGCGCTCTATGGCTTCATAGGTGTCCACCGCAGCGCGGTCGTTGTCCGCCTCAATGGTGATGACCATCTTGCCGTCATCGGTGACGGCATGGACTTCAATGCCATTCAGGGCGGCCAACTGTGTACGCAGCGCGGCCTCCTGGTCGGGACGGCTGTACACAATGGCGCTTGAAATGTTCATGGGTTCGGCCGCTGTCAGGCTGCGGCAGGAGAAGGTTGCGTTGAACCCGAGTCTAGGAGCGCCAAGGTATGAAAAAATTGAACCAGATCATGAATACGCGCTGGCATCCAGCCAACTGGTGGTTTATTGATTTAAATCAATAGCCAAAGAGCAGCGCATTCTTGTGGCAATGCGCCGTCTTGTTGCCGACTTGGGGCAGGCAGTTGGCTTACTTCACCAGCAACAGACTGTCGTCCCACTTAGCGTGTTTCTCCAGCCCGGCCAGGTTGGCCACGGTGGCCGCGATGTTGGACAGACCGGCGGTGGCGGTTTGCTTTAACCCCAGTTTGCCGCCAGTGACCTTGTCAAACAGGATCAGCGGTACCGGGTTCAGGGTGTGGGCGGTCTTGGCCCTGTAAGAGCCGTCCGCGTTCAGCGAAGGCTGCTTGGTTTTTTTGTCCAACTCGTACATCTCGTCGGCGTTGCCGTGGTCGGCGGTGATCAGGGCCACACCGCCCGCCGCTTCAATGGCCGGCAGCAAGCGCGCCAAGGCCAGGTCAACGGCTTCCACAGCCATGGTGGCGGCGCGAAAGTTGCCGGTATGGCCAACCATGTCGCCGTTGGCAAAGTTGCAGCGCAGCAGCTTGTACTGGCCGCTTCGCACGGCGGCAATCATCGCGTCGGTGATCTCGGCGGCCTTCATCCACGGGCGTTGCTCAAACGGCACCACGTCGCTGGGCACTTCCTGCCAGGTCTCACCCTCAAACTTGTTGGAGCGGTTGCCGTTCCAGAAGTAGGTGACGTGGCCAAATTTTTGCGTTTCGGAACAGGCAAACTGGGTCAGGCCCGCCTTGCTGAACCACTCGCCCGAGGTGTCCTTGATGGCAGGGGGCGTCACCAGAAAGCGCTTGGGCAGTTGCAGGTCGCCGTCGTACTGCAGCATGCCGGCATAGGTGACTTGCGGGGTGCGCACGCGGTCAAAGCGGCTGAAGTCAGTCTCGACAAACGCACGGGTGATCTCAATGGCGCGGTCACCCCGGAAGTTGTAGTACACCACCGAATCCCCGTCCTCGATGGTACCGATGGGCTGGCCGGCTTCGGCAATGACAAACTCTGGCAAATCCTGATCAATGGTGCCTGGGTGTTGGGCGCGCAGGCCATTCACTGCATCAGTGGCGTTGACAAACTGCGGGCCCTGGCCCAGCACGTGGGTTTTCCATCCCTTTTCAACCATGGGCCAATTGGCGTCGTAGCGGTCCATGGTGATGTTCTGGCGGCCACCGCCCGAGGCGATGCGGGCATCAAAAGCTTCGTTGCTGAGCCCAGCCAGAAAGGCTTCGAAGGGCACCACGTAGTCCAGCGCACTGGTCTCAGGCACGTCGCGCCCGTCCAGCAGGGCGTGGATGCGCACGGTCTTGACACCTTCGCGCTTGGCCTGGCTGACCATGGCCTTCAGGTGGTCGATGTGGCTGTGCACGTTGCCGTCAGAAAACAGGCCGATGAAGTGGATCACCCCCCGGCCAGCTTTGGCCCCGGCGACGATCTGCTGCCAGGCCTGGCCTTGCCAGATCGAGCCGTCGGCAATGGCGTTGGCCACCAGTGCTGCGCCCTGGCTGTAGACCTGCCCGGCACCAATGGCGTTGTGGCCCACTTCGGAGTTGCCCATGTCATCGTCTGAGGGCATGCCCACCGCCGTGCCGTGGGCACGCAGGCTGATGTGGGGGCACTCCAACACCAGTCGATCAAGGGTGGGCTTGCGGGCGGCGGCAATGGCGCTGCCGACATCGAGCTTGGGAATGCCGTAGCCGTCCATGACGATGACAACCACCGGGCCGGGGACACCGGCAAAGGCAGAGAATTTTTGTAGCATGCTGAACTCCTGAAGTGATGGTGCGGGGCCGCTGCCTGAGGTGTCAATCCCATTGGCATTCGGCAACCCCGCTATCTTCCCTCAAATCGGAGGGTAAACCCGGTGCCCGGGTGGTGCAACGTGGGCGGGTTGAGCAGCCGCTTTCAGAATGCAAAAAAGCCTGTTGGGATCAGCAGGCGTTGGGGCGTGGCCGGGGTTTAGCGACGACTGCCGCCGGACCCTGAACCAGCGCCGCCACCAGAGCCGGAGCCACTGCTGGAACCGCGGCCAGAGCCAGAGCTAGCCCCGCTTGCGGAGCCCCGGCCTGAGCCGCTGCCAGCGCCCACACTGCTTCCACTGGCCGAGCCCATGGCATCAAAATCCAGATCCAGGTGGGGTGAATCTGCGTTCTGCAAGTTTTGGTCGATCATTGACCAGGTGTCTGCATCAATGATCGCTTCGGCCGGGTGGTGCGCAAAGGCCGACATCGAGGCGAGAAAGGTGGTAATCACTGCAGCTTGAACGACTTTTTTCATATCTCTCTTCCTTTTTAAAAAAATAATAAGAACCCTCAGTTCCCAAAGTCCACTGCATCTGGTGTTCAAACGGGTGTGTGATTTGGGTGACCTTTGGTGATTTGTATCGTAGGAAAGAGAGGTAACCGGGCCATGTCAGGCGCATATCAGAATGTTCCGGCGTGTGTCGATGTGTGTCATCGTCATTCATGACGCCATCCGGGCCCGTCCTGCCGGTAACACACGAAAGCCCTGGCTCAGCTACGATGGGAACATGAAAAAATCCAAAGACGACAAGCCCGACACCTTGGGCAAAAAAGACTACTTTGACAAGCTCGAGCCATTGCAGCTTGAGCTCAATGACCTGGCCCGCTGGCTGGTGCACACCGGCCGTCGCCTGGTGGTTGTAATTGAGGGGCGCGACACGGCTGGCAAGGGGGGTGTGATCTCGGCCATTGCCGACACCTTGAATCCGCGCCAGTGCCGCACCGTGGCGTTGGGCAAGCCCAGCGAGCGCGAGCTGAGCCAGTGGTACTTTCAGCGCTACGTGCCGTATCTGCCCGCCGCTGGCGAGATCGCGCTGTTTGACCGCAGTTGGTACAACCGGGCTGGCGTGGAACGTGTGATGGATTTTTGCACGGAGCAGCAAACCCAGGACTTCTTGAAACAGGCGCCGGTGTTTGAAAAAATGCTGGTGGACGACGGCGTTCTGCTGTTCAAGTACTGGCTGACCGTCGACCAGGCGCAGCAGGAAGAACGCTTTGCCGAACGCCTGGAGGACCCGCTCAAGCGCTGGAAACTCAGCCCGATTGATGTGAAGGCGCGCGAAAAATACGCAGAATACGGCCAGGCGCGGGACGTGATGCTGAAGGC
>JBBQZG010000055.1:0-18203 GCA_038207945.1 Burkholderiales bacterium | reverse complement strand
CATCCTCTGACACCATGACTACATCGCCGCCACGCCTGTGAATGATAGTGGGTGCATGGTCGTTGACAACACGGTCAAGTACCGCTTTGAGCGAACTGCGTGCTTCGGAGTAGGTAACAACGTGCATTGAATTTCCTTGGGAAGTTGTACGGTTAATTGTACCTAAAAGGTGATTCAGCTTTGCTATTACGATATTCGCCGGTCAGCGAGTGATCGCGATTACGCGCTTCAAGTGGTTGATCGCAGGTGAGGCTATGCAAAACAGTCTTCAGGTCCGCATCCAGGGTGGCGCGATGTTGCCCCTTGGCCTCACGTTTATAGTCGCGCTTGAACTGGCTTGTGGGCTCAATCCTGCGCATGCAAGTCGACCATCAGTGCCTCAACGCTGTCGAAGCTCTTGAGGCCGCCCGCGCGGGCCTCGCGCATGGCTGCGATGGTGGTAGCGTTGGGAATCAATGCATCAAAAGGCAGAGCGTGATCATGTGCAACCTTAGTCAAAAGCATCCTGACTGCGTCAGACACGGTAAGTCCCATAGCCGCCAACACGGCGGCAGCCTCTTCTTTGATGGCCCCGTCGATGCGGGTTTGAACAAGCTGGTTTGCAGCCATGAGCGTTTCTCCTTACGTTGCGTGAATTACATTGTAATGCAGCACCATTGAGTGTGCGCAGTTGCGGTGCCCATTGAGTCCAAGGCCCAGGCTCGAATTACGCGTTATCAATTTGCGTTTTGCACCGTCCCCTGGTCACGCGTAGCCGCACCGCTGCGCACCAGTTCGGTCACCAGTTGATCCACCCAGGTGTCAAAAGGGGTGTGTGAGGCGTTGGCTTGATGCACATGCGCCACCAGGTCGGTGGCTTTGGCCCAGGCCAGCAGTGCATCAAAGGCAATGGTTTGGGCTTCCAGCAGCTTGAATTTGATCAGCACCTTGGCTGCGTACCTGAGGTGCTTGGCCGGGTCATTCACAAACACATCCAGTCGCTTGCGGGCGCGTGCCAGGGCGGCGGGCACGTCGCTAAACGCCGGGCCGTGGCCGGGGATGATGGTGTTGGCGCCCAGCGATTCGATCAAATCAAGGGTTTGCGCCACCTCGGTGAACGCCTCATCACCATCCAACTCCGGGAACACCACGCCAAACCCGTTTTCCCAAAGGGCATCGGCCGACAGCAGCAGGCGCGAGGCGGGCTCAAACAGCATCACCGAGCTGGGGTCGTGGCCGGGTGCGGCAAGAATTTGCCAAAGCTGGCCGCCCAGTTCAATGTGTGTGTTGGGTTGCAGCGTGGCACTGAAGCTGAAGGGTGCACAGATTTGCCCGGTGGGCGTGTACGACAGGGCATAAGGGTTCCACTCGGCCACATACGCGGCCTGGCCAGGTGGAATGAGCGTGTGCAGTTGTGGGTAGCGCGCTTGTAGCGTTGCATTGCCGCCGCAGTGGTCGCTGTGCAAATGGGTGTTGAGCAGCACATCCAGTGCACGGCCGTTCAGAGCGGCCTGGATCAGCGCCAGGGTTTGCCCGGCGTGGGTGGCGTAGCCGCTGTCGATCAGTGCGCAATGCGTTGGGCCTTGGATCAGGATGTTGTTGGACGACAGCCAGCCGCGCTCCAGCAGGGTGATGCCGCGGGGGAGTTCCAGGGGGCGTGTCATGGATGTGGTGGTCATTTGCCTGAGCGTAACTCGCGGCGCAGAATTTTGCCCACGTTGCTCTTGGGCAGCTCGTCGCGAAACTCGATGTATTTGGGCCGTTTGTAGCCGGTCAGGTTGTCGTGGCAAAAGCTCGCCACGTCGTCTTCGGTCAGGGTCGGGTCGTCCTTGACCACAAACACCTTGATGGCCTCGCCTTGTTTGTCGTCGGGCACGCCCACCGCAGCGCATTCCACCACGCCAGGGCACAGCGAGATCACGTTTTCAAGCTCGTTGGGAAACACGTTGAAGCCGCTCACCAGAATCATGTCTTTCTTGCGGTCAACGATGGTTGTGAACCCTTGCGCGTCCATGATGCCGATGTCACCGGTGCGCATGAAGCCATCGGGGGTGAAGGCGTTTTTGGTCTCTTCGGGTTGCTGGTAGTAGCCCGTCATCACATTCGGGCCTTTGATACAAATTTCGCCTGAAGCCCTTGTGGGTAGGCTGTCGCCCGCTTCGTTTTTAATAGCAATTTCAATGCCAGGCAGCGGCAGGCCAATGGTGCCGGTGAACGCGTGGCTGGTGACGGGGTTGTTGGTGCCAATGGCGCAGGTTTCGCTCATGCCCCAGCCCTCAATCATGGGGCTGCCAGTGACAGCAAGCCAGTGCTGGGCCGTGCCTTTGGAAGCCGCCATGCCGCCCGCCTGCGACACGCACAAGTGCGAAAAGTCGACGTTTTTGAACTGCGGGTGTTGCAGCAAGGCATTGAACAAGGTGTTGACGGCGGGCAGCAGGTGAAACGGACGTGTTTTCAGGGTTTCAACAAACTTGCCGATGTCGCGCGGGTTGGGGATCAGTGTCATGTGCGAACCCCAGCGAATTGACAGCAGCGACAGGGTCAGCGCGAAGATATGGTACAGCGGCAGCGCTGCAATGTTGTTGACTTCACGTATGTCGCCAACACGCTTTAGGGCCGGCGAAAACCAGGCTTCAGCCTGCAAAATAGCGGCCACGATGTTGCGGTGGGTCAGCACGGCGCCTTTGCTCAAGCCGGTGGTGCCACCCGTGTATTGCAAAAAGGCAATGCTGTCCAGGGTGCAGTTGGCGGATTTGAAGGGCAGCGTTGCGCCCACGGCCAATGCGGTTTTGAACGGGGTAACGCTGCGCCCGTTGCTCATGGGCAGCTTGAACGCCGGCACCAGTTTGGCCAGATGGCGCACGGCAAAGGTGAGCCAGCGGCCGTACCAGAAACCCAGCAGGTCGCCCATGGTGGCCAGCACCACGTGGGTCACCGGGGTGTCGTCAATCACTTCCGCCAGCGTGTGGGCAAAATTCTCCAGCACCACGATCACTGTGGCGCCCGAGTCGTTCAACTGGTGCTTGAGCTCACGTGCGGTGTAGAGCGGGTTGACGTTGACGCAGGTGTAGCCGCCGCGCAGCACGGCTGCCATGGTGACGCTGAACTGCGGAACGTTGGGCAGCATGATCGCCACCCGGGCGTCTGGCGGCAACTTGAGCGACTGCAGCCAGGCACCCAACGCGTCGGCATGCTGGTGCAGCTGGCGGTAGCTGGTCCAGTGTTCCATGCAGACGGAAAAAGGCCGATCAGCGTGTTTGCGAAACGACTCGTCGAGCAGGGCGGCGAGTGACGGGTATTGTTCGGGGTGCACCTCATGCGCCACGCCTGGGGGGTAACTGTCTAGCCACACTTTGTCCATAAGCTCTCCTGTGAGCCGGATTGTGTGGCAAGGTTCAGGCAATGGGGCTTGGGGCTACTCCCAGTATCAGGGTCAATTCAGTCTCACAGGTGACAAGGCTGGCATCAAACAGCTGGTTGATCCAGGCGGATTCACGGGTGCGAATGGTGTTGAGAAAATAGCCAACCGCGTCTGGCTGGCGCGCCATGTCGGCGAAATGGTCAAAGCCGGCCTCCAAAAAACCTTGCAGAGACCCCAGGCCTGCCAACTCGGCCGGACGACGCATCAGTTTGAGCAACAGTTTGAGGCCGGTTTTGCGCGTCAATTGGCTCAGTGTCTGGCCCAGGTCGAGCACGGTGGCCAGTTGCCAGTCGCGTGCGGCGCGCTGGCCAACACTGCGCCAGGCCGCCACGTAGCGCGCTGCGCCGGGCTCGGCATGTGACTGGCACCAGGCTTGCGCAAGTGCCATGTCCAACTCCTCGGTTTGCTGATGCAACTTGGTCAGGGCCAGCACGGTCACCAGAATGTGGGCGGGGAACGTGCGCTCCAAGGCATTGGCAATGCGTGAAAATTGGGCATCGCGCTGGCTGTAATCTTTGGCGCTGTAAAGCTCTTCCAGGAAAAAACTGGCGCTTGGGCCATAAACGGGGTGGTGCAACAGGTCTTGGTAGGTGCCCAAAAAACGCTGCGCCTGCAGGTGTTTAACCGCTTTGAGCGCCTGGGGCAGTTCGCCGGGACCGGTGGCCGCGTGCCGCAGTTCGGCCACACGGGCCAGCGCTTCACGAATCTCTTCAGAAGCTTTCATAATGCAGGAAGTTTATCGGTACGGCGGCGCACACACTGTGGCAAACCGCACAACTTTCGGGAAATTGCTGAGTTTAGGGGTTGGAGACTAGGGAAAACCCTTATATTAAGCATCATGTATGAAACCTTCACCTCTCGTCAAGACAACATGACTGAATCGAACTCGCGAATAAGCGGATCGTCGCTTCAAGCCGACTTGCCGCCGGTGGTCAAGAAGCAGGATGTGGTGGTGCCGATCCGCTCGCTGGGTGAGAACCACCGCGAGCGCATTGCCGGGCACCTGAAAGCGCTGGACGCGCACGACCGGTACTATCGCTTTGGCTTTACTGCCAACGACGAGCAAATTGACCGCTATGTGGCGGGCTTGAATTTTGAGCGCGATGAGATTTTTGGCATTTACAACCGCCGCCTGCAACTGATTGCCATGGCACACCTGGCGTATTCAAGTGACGAGCGCCTGAATGCCTGCGCCGAGTTTGGCGTGTCGGTGCTGGCCCAGGCACGCGGCCGCGGGTTTGGCAAGCGCTTGTTTGAGCGCGCCATGATGCACGCCCGCAACCAGGGTGTGCGCATGATGTTTTTGCATGTGCTCAGCGAAAACACTGTCATGCTCAAAATTGCCCGCCATGCTGGCGCCACCGTCGAGCGCGATGGCTCTGAATCTGAGGCACACCTGGTCTTGCCTCCAGCCACAATGCACAGCCACATGACCGAGATGGTGGAAGAGCATCTGGCCCAGGCCAACTACCGGATCAAGGTGCAGGCCAAGCAGTTTCGCGACATGCTGGCACGCATGCAAACTGGCTGGCGCAACACATCGCAGGGCCAGCAAATTCACTGATTTTCGCAATCCGCTATCCTTACGGTGTGTTCAACAACCGCATGTCCTGCTTGATTGGCTGTGTCAGACCCCAACCCCACGCGTCCCGACCGGGAAGATACCCGTACTTTTTTACAGAAAATTGCCGAGTTCATTCACCCTGGTCCGGACTCTACTGACGAACTGCTCGACACCCTGATCGAGGCCGAGCACAACCAACTTATTGGTGCCGATTCGCGCAAGATGCTCGAAGGTGTGATCCGCATGGCGGACATGAGCGCGGGGGATGTGATGGTGCCCACCACCCGCATGGAATTGGTCAACATCGAAGACGCCTACGACACCATGATGCATGGCGTGATCAACACCGCGCACTCGCGCTTTCCGGTGTACGAGGGGGAGCGCGAAAATATCATTGGCATCTTGATGGCCAAGGATCTGCTCAAACTGCAGCGCGCACCAGAGTTCAATATTCGCGCCCTGTTGCGCCCGGCCGTGTTTGTGCCCGAGAGCAAGGGCTTGAACGATTTGCTGCGCGATTTTCAAAGCAACCACAACCACCTGGCGATCGTGATCGACGAGTTCGGCCGTGTCGCCGGTCTGGTCACCATTGAAGACGTATTGGAAGAAATCGTCGGTGAAATTGAAGACGAATTCGACATTGCCGATGATGAGGGCGACATCTTCGGCCTGCCCGATCGCAGCTACCGTGTCAGCGGTGACACCACCCTGGAGCGCGTTGAGCATGCCTTTGGCGTCAAGCTTGACAGCACCAATCCAGACGAAGACTTTGACACCATTGGTGGCTTGATCGCCCATGAAATGGGCCATGTGCCCCGGCGTGGCGAGCACCACATGATGGCCGGCCTCGACTTTGTTGTGATGCACACCAAAGGCGGCGCGGTGAAGTGGTTCAAGGTGGCACCCGTGCTCAACGAGCCGGCATAACCATTGGCGCACCACCGCAGTCTGTTTGTAGGCCAGCGCCAAAGTCGGGCACTTTGGCCCGCTGTGCTGGCGCTGCTGGCGGGTGCGCTTCAGGCGGCAAGCCTGGCTTGGCCGGTGGCCATGCCGCAGGTGTTCCTTGGGCTCGGCCTCCAGGTGGGGCAGCCGCTGTGGTGGGGGCAGACGCTGGCGCTTGCCCTCTTGGTGCATTTGCTGCTGGCCAGTGCCAGCCCGCGCCACGCGGCTTGGCTCGGTTGGCTGTTTGCCACCGCCTGGTTGGCCTGCACGTTTGCCTGGCTTTATACCTCCATGCACACCTATGGCGGCCTGGCGGCACCGCTGGCCGTGTTGGCGGTGCTGGTGCTGGCGGCATTGCTGGCTCTTTATTACGCCGGTGCTTTATGGTGTTTTAAGGTTCTAGCCCATATAAATAAAGCGCTAGCAGCTCTATATTTTGTAGCATTGTGGGTGCTGGCCGAGCTGTCGCGCGGCATCTTACTGACCGGTTTTGGTTGGGGTGCCGTGGGTTACGCGCACATCGACGGGCCACTGGCCCCGGCTTTGCCGTGGCTGGGTCTTTACGGCACCAGCGCGTTGGCGGCGCTGTTGGCGGTGTTGCTGGCTTTTGCGCTGCGGGCGCGCGCGTGGCGTGCGGTGGCACCACCGGTGCTGGCCATGTTGGCCGTGCTGGTGCTGGTGCACCTCTTGCCGGCGTCAAGCGGCACCTTCACCGGGTCGTTGAGCGTGACGCTGCTGCAAGGCAATATTGCGCAAAACGAAAAGTTTGACCAGACCAGCGGCGTGCCCAAGGCGCTGCGCTGGTATGGCGAGCAACTCAACGCCAGTCGCACTTCGCTCATCATCAGCCCCGAGACCGCGCTGGCACTGTTGCCTGAGCAACTGCCGCCCGGTTACTGGCAGGCGCTGCAACAGCGTTTTGCCACAGGCGAGCAGGCCGCCCTGGTGGGACTGCCGCTGGGCAACTACGACACCGGCTACACCAATTCGGTGGTCGGGTTCAAGCCGGGTGAAACCGAGCCGTGGCGATATGACAAGTTCCACCTGGTGCCATTTGGCGAGTTCATTCCGCCGCTGTTTCGCTGGTTTACCGATTTGATGCGCATTCCGCTGGGCGATTTCAACCGGGGTGGGTTGGTGCAACCCACCTTTGATTGGCAGGGCCAGCGGCTGGCCACGTCGATTTGTTTTGAAAACCTGTTCAGCGAAGAGATGGCGGCGCAGTTCACGGATGTGGCAAAAGCCCCGACCATGCTGGTGAACCTCAGCAACCTGGCCTGGTTTGGTGAGCACTTGGCAATGGATCAGCATCTGCACGTTGCCAGAATGCGTGCGCTGGAGTTTGACCGGCCTTTTTTGCTCGCCACCAACACCGGGCGCACAGCGGTGGTGGACCATCTAGGCCGGGTCACGCATGCGCTCCCAAACCATGTGGCGCAGGCCTTGCAGGCCGAAGTGCGGGGGCGCGCGGGGATCACGCCTTATGCGGGGTGGGCGGCGCGCTGGGGGCAGTGGCCAGTGGTGATTTTGGCTTTTCTTGTGGTGGCTTTTGTTTGGGTGTTTCGGGGCAGAGGCTCAGTCAACTCAAGCCGGTAAAATCATGATCTTTCATGCAGGCATCTGCGTGACCTGTGTTTACCTCATGGCCACGTGACACGTGGCCCCAAAAACCTATGTTGACCTTCCAGCAAATCATTTTGAAACTGCAGTCGTATTGGGACGCCCAAGGCTGTGCGTTGTTGCAACCCTACGACATGGAAGTGGGCGCGGGCACCTCGCACACTGCGACATTCTTGCGAGCGCTCGGGCCTGAGCCGTGGAAGGCGGCTTATGTGCAGCCCAGCCGCCGCCCGAAAGACGGCCGCTATGGCGAAAACCCCAACCGCCTGCAGCATTACTACCAATACCAGGTGGTGTTGAAGCCGGCCCCGAGCAACATTCTGGAGCTGTACTTGGGCAGCCTGGAAGCGCTCGGCTTCGACCTGAAGAAAAACGACATCCGTTTTGTCGAGGACGACTGGGAAAACCCCACGCTCGGTGCCTGGGGACTGGGCTGGGAAGTCTGGCTCAACGGCATGGAGGTGACGCAGTTCACCTACTTCCAGCAGGTCGGCGGCATTGACTGCCGGCCCATCACCGGCGAGATCACCTACGGTCTGGAGCGTCTGGCGATGTACCTGCAGGGCGTGGACAACGTCTACAACCTGACCTGGACGGAGTCGCCCGATGGCACCAAGCTCACCTATGGCGATGTCTACAAGCAAAACGAGGTCGAGCAGTCCACCTACAACTTTGAGCACAGCGACGCCGACTTTTTGTTCACGGCGTTTACCGCGCATGAAAAGCAGGCCAAGCACCTGATGGACGCGCAACTGGCTTTGCCCGCCTACGAGCAGGTGCTGAAATGCGCGCACAGCTTCAACCTGCTGGACGCACGCGGTGCCATCAGTGTGACCGAGCGCGCCGCCTACATTGGCCGCATTCGCAACCTGGCGCGTGGCGTGGCGCAAAGCTATTTTGAGAGCCGCGAGCGCCTGGGCTTCCCGATGGCGCCGCGTGAGTGGGTAGCCCAAATGAGCAAGAAAGCAGCCTGACCATGACGCACCGAAACCTTCTCGTTGAACTGTTTGTTGAAGAGCTGCCACCCAAAGCGCTCAAAAAGCTCGGTGAAGCCTTTGCCAGCCACTTGGCCGGCCAGTTGCGCACCCAAGGTCTGGCATCGGCGGACTCGGTGGCCACGCCATTTGCCTCACCGCGCCGCCTGGCTGCGCACATCACCCATGTGGCCGCCAAGGCCGCCGACAAGGCGGTGCAGCAAAAGCTCATGCCGGTGAGCGTGGGGCTCGATGCCAATGGCCTGGCCACACCGGCCTTGCTGAAGAAACTGCAGGCCCTGGGCGCGGACGTGTCTGACCCGGTGTTTGCTGTGGCCGCCCTGCGCAAAGCCCCTGATGGCAAGGCTGATGCCCTGTTTTATGACAGCCTGGTCAACGGTGCCACGTTGGATGTGGGCTTGCAGCAGGCCCTGATCGCCGCGCTGGCCCAGTTGCCTATTCCCAAAATGATGAGCTACCAGCTGGAGACCGATTGCGAACTGCCGGGCTGGAGCAGCGTGAATTTTGTGCGCCCAGTGCATGGCCTGATGGCTTTGCACGGCAGCACCGTGGTGCCCGTGAAGGCGCTGGGCTTGAGCTCTGGCAACGTCACGCAGGGCCATCGATTTGAGGCCTTGAAGTCGCCGGTGGTGGTGGCCGATGCCGACCAGTATGCCCAAACGCTGCTGCGCGACGGTGCCGTGATCGCCAGCTTTGGTGACCGGCGTTTTGCCATCGTGCAACAACTTGCTCAGGCGGCTGAACGCCTGGGGCCGGGCTTTGAGGTGCTGATGGACGAGGCCTTGCTGGATGAAGTGACGGCGCTGGTGGAGCGCCCCAATGTGCTGACCTGCGCGTTTGAGTCGCAGTTTCTTGATGTGCCGCAAGAGTGCCTGATCCTCACCATGAAGGCCAACCAGAAGTATTTTCCGCTGGTCGACACCCAGGGCAAGCTGACGAATCAGTTCCTGGTGGTGAGCAACATCAGCCCTGCAGACGCCAGCTTTGTCATTGGTGGCAACGAGCGTGTGGTGCGCCCGCGTCTGAGTGACGCCAAGTTCTTCTTTGACCAGGATTGCAAGAAAACCCTCGAATCCCGCGTGGCCGGGCTCGACAAAGTGGTTTACCACAACAAGTTGGGCAGCCAGGGTGAGCGGGTGGTGCGCGTGCGCGCCATTGCCACGGCCATTGCGCATTTGCTGGGCGATGCCGCGCTGGCGTCACAGGCTGACAAGGCGGCACAGCTTGCCAAGACTGACCTGGTCACCGACATGGTGGGTGAGTTCCCCGAGCTGCAAGGCATCATGGGCGGCTACTACGCCCGCCATGATGGCCTTGGCATTGAGGTTGCCGACGCCATTGAAGACCATTACAAACCGCGTTTTGCCGGTGACAGCCTGCCGCGCAACATGACCGGTGTGGTGGTGGCGCTGGCCGACAAGCTGGAAACGCTGGTGGGCATGTTCGGCATTGGCAACCTGCCCACCGGCGACAAAGACCCGTTTGCGCTGCGCCGCCACGCGCTTGGCATGATCCGCATGCTGGTGGAAAAAGGCCTGGCGCTTGATTTGAGCGCACTGGTGGCCGCCGCCACGCCAGCCTTTGGCGACCGCATTGTGGATGCCAGCGCCGCACTGACTGACTTTGTCTTCGACCGCTTCGCTGGCACGCTGCGCGAGCAGGGCTACAGCGCCCTGGAAGTAGACGCTGTGCTGGCCCTGCGCCCGCAGCGCCTGAGCGACGTGCCACGCCGTCTGGCTGCGGTGCGCGCTTTCACAGCCTTGGCCGAGGCGCCGGCGCTGGCGGCTGCCAACAAACGCATCGGCAACATTCTGAAAAAAGCGGGCGAGGTGGATGCCCATGTGAGCACGCTGCTGCTGGTGGAGCCTGCCGAGACAGCGCTTTATGCCACCATGCAAAGCGTGTTGCCGCAAGCGCAAGCCCAGTTTGAGGCGCAAGACTACACCACCGCGCTGCAAACGCTGGCCGCCCTGCGCGCGCCGGTAGATGCATTTTTTGACGACGTGATGGTCAATGCCGAGGCACTGGACACGCGCTTGAACCGCCAGGGCCTGCTCAAGACCCTGCACATCGCCATGAACCAGGTGGCTGATCTGTCGCGCCTGGCCGCCTGACCCGCGCCCCTCACTTCAGCAAGGCACCCATGACCCCGATCAAACTCGTCATTCTGGACCGCGACGGCACCATCAACGAAGACAGCGCCGAGTTCATCAAATCAGCCGATGAGTGGCTGCCGCTGCCCGGTGCACTGGAAGCCATTGCCCGGCTCAACCATGCGGGCTGGCATGTGGTGGTGGCGAGCAACCAGTCGGGCCTGGGGCGCGGCCTGTTTGAGGTGTCCGAGCTGAACGACATTCACGCCAAGATGCACAGCATGCTGGCGGCCTCGGGCGGGCGCGTGGATGCGGTGTTTTATTGCCCGCATGCGGCCGCCGAGGGCTGCCGTTGCCGCAAGCCTGCGCCCGGTCTTTTTGAGCAGATTTCTGACCGCTATGGCTTCGGCCTGAAAAATGTGCCTGTGGTGGGCGACTCGGCGCGCGATCTGGTTGCGGGCGTGGCGGTGGGCTGCGAGCCGCACTTGGTGCTGACCGGCAAAGGCGCGGCCTACAAGGATTGCAGCCTGCCAGATACTTTTCCGGCCAACACCCGGGTTCACGCCGATCTGGCGGCATTTGCCGAATTTTTTCTGACGCGTGAAGAGGCGGCGGCCTGATTTTCCCGGTTTCTGTTTTGCTATTTAATTTATAGCTAATACCTATTTATATATAAGGGCTATAGCCCTAAAACACTCTTAATGTCTTTGTTTCGTTCACTTCTTCATATGGTCTGGATGGTGACCACCGTGGTGCCCTGGACGCTGGCGGTGTGGCTGGTGTCGCTGGTGGCGCCGCGCACTGCCGCGTGGTGGACGGCGGTGAACTGGTTTCGGGTGGTGATGTGGGGCACCCGGGTGATTTTGGGGGTGCAGTTCAAGGTGCTGGGGTATGAGCACCTGCCGGTCGGCAAAGGCAGTGCGGCGGTGCTGCTGTCAAACCACCAGTCGACGCTGGAAACCTTGCTGTTGCCCACGCTGATGCCACATCCGCTGGCCTTCGTGTTCAAGCGCGAGTTGCTGAAAGTTCCGTTTTTTGGCTGGTCGATGGCGCGGCTTGACATGATCCACATCGACCGCGAGTCACGCGCCGAGGCCATGAAACACGTCATCGAGCAAGGTTGCCGGGTGCTCTCGCATGGCACCTGGGTGATCATGTTCCCCGAGGGCACGCGCATGCCGCGGGGCAAAAAGGGCACGTTTCAGACCGCCGGCACCCGCCTTGCCGTGCAATCCGGTGCACCCGTGATTCCCATCGCGGTAGCTACCGCGCGGTGCTGGCCCAAGGAAGGCTTTGTCAAATATTCAGGGCTGGCGACGGTGTCGATCGGCCCGGCCATACCCAGCGTGGGCCGCGACCCCAAAGGTTTGATGCGCGAGGTGGAGGCCTGGATTGAGGCCGAACTGCGCCGCATCGACCCCGAGGCTTACCGCGCAGCTTGACTGCGACACCACGGCATGCATCCGTTGCTGCGCTTTACGCTCGATTTATTTGAATCAAAACAGCCTTTAGCATATGTGGATAAAGGGCTAAATGCTATTGAAAAAATAGCAAAAAAAACGCCCAAGAAAACACTCGACAAGCGACATATCCAGCCTGTTGCAACGCCACCCATGCTGCCAGACACGCCCGGTGCGGTTCATTTTTGTCACCCGCGCGCCAGCCGGGAAGTGCGTCTGGGCCATGCGCTGGTGGCCTACGAGTTCAAGCGCGGCCAGCGTCGCAGCATTGGGTTCAGTGTGGGTGCTGACGGCTTGGCGGTGCGCGCACCCAAGTGGGTCACGCTCGCTGATGTGGATGTGGCGCTGCAGTCCAAAGCCCTCTGGATTTTGCGAAAATTGCAGGAAGCCCGCGAGCGCCATGCGCGCCTGGCGACCCACGTGATCGAGTGGCGACATGGCGCCAGGCTGCCGTTTTTGGGTCAACCCGTGACCTTGCAACTCGACCCTGAACATCGGTTTGGCGCGGCAGGTGCCCAGTTGGTCAGGTCTTCACTGGCGGTCGCGCAGGCCATCGATGGCCAAGCTGTCGCAGAGGATGACGCCGCAGCCATGACCCTGTGGTTGAGCTTGCCGCACAGCGCCAGCACGGATCAGATTCGCGACGTTGTGCAGGCCTGGCTGATGCGCCAGGCCAAGCAACTGTTTGTGGCACGGCTTGACCACTTTGCGCCGCAACTTGGCGTGCAGTGGAAAAAAATGAGCTTGAGCAATGCGGGCACCCGTTGGGGCAGTGCCCGCATAGATGGGTCCATTCGCCTGAACTGGCGGCTGATCCACATGCGCATGTCGGTGATTGATTACGTTGTGGCACATGAGCTGAGCCACTTGCGGGTGATGGACCACAGCCCGCGCTTTTGGGACACCGTGCGCTCGGTGGTGCCGGACTACGCGGCGCTGCGCAAGCAACTCAAAGACGAAGCGTCACCGCGCTGACCCCTATGCGCCGCCGTGATCTGCAGGGCGGCAGAAATCAGCGCAATTTGCTTCATAATTAACGTTTACGTCAACGTCAATCAAAACGGTTCAACCATGGCACTTACCTACGGCATCAGCGACCTGGCCAAAGAGTTTGACCTGACCACGCGCGCCATGCGTTTTTATGAAGACATGGGCTTGTTGCGCCCCGAGCGCACCGGCCCCGGCGGCCGCAGCCGGCTCTACAGCAGCCGTGACCGCACCCGACTCAAGCTCACCTTGCGCGCCAAGCGCCTGGGCCTGAGCCTGGTGGAGGCCAAAGAGATCATTGACATGTATGACAGCCCGCGCGACAGCGGGCCGCAGTTGGAGAAATTCCTGCTGGTGATTGCCGAACATCAGAAACAGCTGGAAGCCCAGATGACGGACCTGCAGGCCAATCTGGACGAACTCAAGGTGCATCAGCGTGAGGCCCGCGCCCTGCTGGCCAAGGTCGAGAAAAAACCACGTACGAAAGCTGGAGCCAAAGATGCCGCCAATTGATGCCCTCTGGACTCGCGTGCAAGACAGCCTCAGCCGCCAAGGCATGATGCGCCACCTTGGCGTGCGCCTGCTGCGGGTCGAGCCGGGCCTGGTGGAGCTGGCCTTGCCGTATTCCGACAAGGTGACGCAACAGCAAGACGGCTTTCATGGCGGCGCCATGGGCGCGCTGGCTGATATTGCCGGGGGTTACGCTGGCCTCACCATGGCCGCTGAGGGCCTGGAAGTGACCACCGCCGAATACAAGATCAATTTTCTGGCAGGCTTTCAGGACGGTGAACTGCGTGCCATTGGCCGCGTGGTGAAGGCTGGGCGCCGCATCATCGTCACCACCGCAGAGCTGGTTCACGTGGACGCCCAGGGCCAGCATAGCCCCTGTGCCGTGATGCAGCAAACTCTGGTGCCTGTGCCCAAAACCTATTGATTCGGTAATTTTTTAAAACACAAGGAGACAAGAATGAACAATTTGCCCGGACTTAACTTTCAACTCGGTGAAGACATTGATGCGCTGCGCGACGCCGTGCGCGATTTTGCCCAGGCCGAGATTGCGCCACGCGCCTATGACATCGATCGTTCCGACCAGTTTCCCATGGACCTGTGGGAAAAGATGGGCAGCCTGGGCGTGCTCGGCATCACCGTGGGTGAAGAATATGGTGGCGCCAACATGGGTTACTTGGCGCACATGATCGCCATGGAAGAAATCAGCCGGGCCAGCGCCAGCGTGGGCCTGAGCTACGGCGCCCACAGCAACCTGTGTGTGAACCAGATCAAACGCAACGGCACACCCGAGCAACGCGCCAAATACCTGCCCAAACTCATCACCGGCGAGCATGTGGGCGCCTTGGCCATGAGTGAGCCGGGCGCAGGCAGTGACGTGTTGTCAATGAAGCTCAAGGCCGAAGACAAAGGCGGCTACTACCTGCTCAACGGCAACAAGATGTGGATCACCAACGGCCCGGATGCCGACACCCTGGTGGTCTACGCCAAAAGCGAACCCGAGTTGGGTGCGCGTGGCGTCACCGCCTTTTTGATTGAAAAGGGCATGCCGGGTTTCAGCATTGCGCAAAAGCTCGACAAACTGGGCATGCGCGGCAGCCACACCGGCGAGCTGGTGTTCAACAACGTCGAAGTACCTGAGGCCAACATTCTGGGCGGCCTGAACATGGGCGCCAAGGTGCTGATGAGCGGGCTGGACTATGAGCGCGCGGTGCTCACCGGCGGGCCGCTGGGCATCATGCAAAGTGTCATGGACAACGTGATTCCGTACATTCATGACCGCAAGCAGTTTGGCCAGAGCATTGGCGAGTTCCAGCTGATCCAGGGCAAGGTGGCCGACATGTACACCGTGCTGCAGGCCGCGCGCAGCTTTGCTTATACCGTGGCGAAGAACCTCGATCTGCTGGGTGTTGAGCATGTGCGCCAGGTGCGCAAGGACTGCGCCTCGGTGATTTTGTGGACCGCTGAGAAAGCCACCTGGATGGCAGGTGAGGGCGTGCAGATTTTTGGTGGCAATGGGTACATCAATGAGTACCCACTGGGGCGTTTGTGGCGGGATGCGAAGTTGTATGAAATTGGCGCGGGCACGTCAGAAATCCGCCGCATGTTGATCGGGCGTGAGCTGTTTGCCGAAACCTGTTGATTTGCTGCCTGATGCGGCTTGAAAGGCTTTGACCTTTTAAGCCCCTTCAGATCGGGCTGCAATGTGATGCGATTGAGCGTGGGCGGTGGATGCGTGTAGCCACGCTTTGAAGGCCGCTGCTGCCGCCGAGAGTTTTTTGCCCCTGGAATAAATGACATACCAGTGCCGAATCAGCGGGAGCCCTTGCACATCGAGTCGGGCCAATTCTCCCAAAGCCAGTTCAGGTCCGACGGTTGTGCTCGAGAGCACCGCCAGCCCCAAGCCACCGGCCACGGTTTGCTTGATGGCTTCGGTGCTGCTGAGCTCCAGCCGATTCTTGAGGGTGACGCCGTGTGCGGCAAAAAAACGCTCCGCCGTCAGTCTGGTGCCGGAGCCTGGCTCGCGCAAGATGAAGGGTTCATTGGCCAGTTGTTCAGGCGTGACCCCGGCCTGCCCGACCAGCGGGTGGGTTGGTGGCGCCACCAGCACCAGCGGGTTTTCAGCAAATTTCTCGATCACCACATCCAGCGGCTGGGGCGGCTGTCCCATGATGTAGAGGTCGTCCTGGTTGCCAAGCAGGCGCTGCAGCAGCACCTCGCGGTTGCCCACAAACAAGGCCACCTCAATGCCAGGGTGTGCTGCACAAAACCCGGCCAGCAATTTGGGCACGGTGTATTTCAGCGAGGGCAGGATGGCAATTTTCAGATTGCCTTTTTCCACCCCGTGCAGCGCTGCAAGCTCCTGCGTCAGGCGCTCCATGCGGTCTTCGATGTCCTGGCAGGTGTCGGCCACAGCGCGTCCGGCAGCCGTGAGAAAAATCTTTTTCCCCACTTGTTCGAACAAGGGCTCTCCGACAGTTTCAGCCAGTTGCTTCACCTGCAAAGACAGAGTGGGCGGGGATAAATACAAGGCTTCTGCGGCACGGGCAAAGCTGTTGTGGTGTGCAACAGCCGAAAAAATGCGCAACTGGTGCAGGGTGGCATGGCGCAGCGGCATAAGGCTAAATGATTTACTTTAATAAAAGATAACGATTTTAATATTTTACTTTTATTTATTGTTAGGGGTGTCAATAATTCGTACCAGGGCAACGCAAAGCGAGTTGGCAGAAGCCGAGTTTTGTGCCTCAAAGTGTCGATTTTTAACCACCCTGATAAGGAGACAGCATGGCAAAAGCCTACAACGCCGGCGTGAAAGAATACCGCCAGACTTACTGGACCCCGGAATACACCCCGCTCGCGACCGACATTCTGGCCGTATTCAAGATCACACCCCAAGCGGGCGTCAGCCGCGAGGAAGTCGCGGCCGCGGTAGCTGCCGAATCGTCCACCGGCACCTGGACCACGGTGTGGACTGATTTGTTGACCGATTTGGATTACTACAAGGGCCGCGCCTACAAGATCGAGGACGTGCCTGGTGACGACACCTGTTTCTATGCTTTCGTGGCTTACCCGATCGACCTGTTTGAAGAAGGCTCCATCGTCAACGTGCTGACCTCGCTGGTCGGCAATGTGTTTGGCTTCAAGGCGCTGCGCGCCCTGCGCCTGGAAGACATTCGTTTCCCGATCGCCTACGTCAAAACCTGTGGCGGCCCACCGCACGGCATCCAGGTGGAGCGCGACATCATGAACAAATATGGTCGCCCGCTGCTGGGTTGCACCATCAAGCCCAAGCTGGGACTGTCGGCCAAGAACTATGGCCGCGCCTGCTACGAGGGGCTGCGCGGGGGTCTGGACTTCACCAAGGACGACGAAAACGTCAACAGCCAGCCTTTCATGCGCTGGAAGCAGCGTTTTGACTTTGTGCAGGAAGCCATTGAAAAGGCCGAGCGCGAAACCGGTGAGCGCAAGGGCCACTACCTGAACGTCACCGCGCCGACACCTGAAGAGATGTACAAGCGCGCCGAGTACGCCAAGGAAATCGGCTCGCCCATCATCATGCACGACTACCTGACCGGTGGTTTCACTGCCAACACCGGGCTGGCCAACTGGTGTCGCAACAACGGCATGCTGCTGCACATCCACCGCGCCATGCACGCCGTGCTCGACCGTAATCCGCACCACGGCATTCACTTCCGTGTGTTGACCAAGTGCCTGCGTCTGTCAGGTGGCGACCACCTGCACTCCGGCACAGTGGTGGGCAAGCTCGAAGGCGACCGGGAAGCCACCCTGGGCTGGATCGACATCATGCGCGACAAGTTCATCAAGGAAGACCGTTCGCGCGGCATCTTCTTTGACCAGGACTTTGGCTCCATGCCTGGCGTGATGCCGGTGGCCTCGGGCGGCATTCACGTCTGGCACATGCCGGCGCTGGTCAACATCTTTGGTGATGACTCCGTGCTGCAGTTTGGCGGCGGTACCTTGGGCCACCCGTGGGGCAATGCGGCGGGCGCTGCGGCCAACCGCGTGGCGGTGGAGGCTTGCGTCAAGGCTCGCAACGAAGGTGTTGCCGTTGAAAAAGAAGGCAAAACCGTGTTGATGGACGCCGCCAAGCATTCACCCGAACTCAAGATCGCCATGGAAACATGGAAAGAAATCAAATTCGAATTTGACACCGTCGACAAGCTCGACGTGGCCCACAAGTAAACCGCTGACGCAGGGGCGTGCATTTGCAGGCGCACCCCGGTCTTTGCCCCCCAACCCCTGAAAGGAAATGATATGTCTGACGTGATGGATTACAAAAGCCGCGTGAGCGACCCGACGAGCCGCAAGTTTGAGACCTTCTCTTACCTGCCGGCCATGAGCACCGAAGAAATCCGCAAGCAGGTGGAGTACCTGGTGAAGAAGGGCCTCAACCCGGCCATTGAGCACACCGAGCCGCAATACCTGATGGACTCTTACTGGTACATGTGGAAATTGCCCATGTTTGGCGAAACCGACGTGGACAAAATCCTCGCCGAGTGCGAAGCCTGCCGCAAGTCCAACCCGGACAACCATGTCCGCCTGATTGGCTATGACAACTTCAGGCAGTCACAAGGTGCCTCCATGGTGATCTTCCGCGGCAAAACGGTTTAACAC